>DATCLH010000336.1:0-6132 GCA_036564035.1 Thermaerobacter sp. | reverse complement strand
CGCCATCCCTGCGGGGGTGATTCAGATTCGACGCCGGTAGGGTGGGTTGGAGAAGCGAGCCGAGGTTCCGCCCCTCGTTAAACAGCGGAACGGCCAATAAGTGCCAACGAAGAGCTCGCTCTGGCTGCTTAATCGCTAGCGGCCAAGCCGCGTGAGTCCTCGCCTGCGGGACTGGCGCGGTTTCAATCCGGCAGGCTGGCCGCCGGCCCGGCCCGCGGGGCAGGCGGCGAGATCAGAGCGGGCTGGCCTTCGCGGACCCTGCCCCTGGGGGCCGCGAGGGCGAGAACCGTACAGGGGCTACGCTCGTAGAGGCTCCGGCTGGCCCGCCGGCGGACCGGGGTGCAAATCCCCGCACCTCCACCGTGGAGCCCCGGGTGGCCGGTTGGCGAACCGGCCACCCGGGGCGTTTTCTTGCCGGGCGTCCGGTGGTGCCGAGGGGGGCGGGTAAGCCCGTGGCCACCGTGCCGGCGCGGCGCGCCGGCCGGGGGCCGCTGCGCCGCAGGCCAGGTGGTGGGCCGGCACGGTGCACAGGCGCCGGAGCCGCAGCACCGCAGCTCACGGGGGGCCGGCGCGGAGATGGGCGGCCGCCGCCTGCGCGCGGGCCGCCGCGGGCGACGCCGGCCCGGTGCGGGTCGGTCGGGGGGCCGCCATGGAGCGCTGGGTCCTGCATTGCGATCTCGACGCCTTCTTCGCTGCCGTCGAGCAACTCGACCGCCCCGAACTGGCGGGCCGCCCGGTGATCGTGGGCGGCGACCCCCACTCCCGGGGCGTGGTGGCCACCTGCTCCTACGAGGCCCGGGCCTTCGGCGTGCGCTCCGCCATGCCCCTGGCCCAGGCGCGGCGGCTCTGCCCCCACGCCGTGTTCCTCCCCGTGCGCCGGGAACGCTATCTCGAGGTCTCGCGGCAGGTGATGGCGATCCTGGCCCGGGAGAGCCCGGTCTTGGAGCCCGTGTCCATCGACGAGGCGTACCTGGAGGTCCGGGGCGACGGGCCGGCCGCGGCCCGGCGGTTGCGGGAGGCGGTGCGGCGCGAGGTGGGCCTGGCCATGACGGTCGGGGTCGGGCCGAACCGGCTGGTGGCCAAGATGGCCTGCCAGGCGGCCAAACCCGACGGGCTGCTGGTGGTGCCGCCGGGCGCGGTCGAAGGGTGGCTGGCGCCCCAGCCCGTGGACGCCCTGCCGGGGCTCGGTCCGGCCACGGCCGCGCGGCTGCGCCGGTTGGGCATCGAGACCTTGGGCCAGCTGGCGGCGGCCCACCCGGCCATCCTCCAACCGGTCCTCAAGGGGCGCGTCGCGGAGGTGCAGGCCCGGGCCCGGGGGTGGGATCCCCGCCCGGTCGGCGCCTCGAGCCCCACCCGCTCCCTGAGCGAGGAGCGGACCCTGGCCCAGGACCGGCGGGCGGACCAGGTCCTGCCCGTGCTGGCCGAACTCTGTGAAGAGCTGGGCGGCCGGCTGCGCCGCCACGGCTATCGCGCGACCCAGGTCACCTTGAAGGTGCGCTACGCCGACTTCACCACCATCACCCGCAGCCGCAGCCTGCCCCATCCCATCCACGGCGACGGGGAGCTCTTCGCCACCGCGCGGGACCTCCTGGAGCGGCACGTTCCCGCGGGCCGGTGGCTGCGGCTGGTGGGCGTGGCGGCGGGCGGCCTGATCCACCGGGACGAGCCGCAACAGCTGGAACTGTGGCCGGACGATGCCCGGGCCCAGCGGCTGGCCGAGGCCATCGACCGGGTGCGGGGGCGCTTCGGCCCGGGTGCCATCGGCCTGGCCGCCCGCTGGCTCCCGAAGGGGGACGGCGGGCTGGGGCGGCCGGGTGGAGCGGGGACCGGGGCCCGCCCGCTCCGGCCGGTTCGTCCCGATGGGGTCGATGGAGCCCGCCGCGACGGAGCCGGCCGCCCGGCGGCCCCCGGGCGCCGACGGAGGGACCTGCGGCCGTGAACGAATACCTGAGCTACATCCTGGTGTTCCTGGCCCGGGTGGCCGACGTCAGCCTGGGCACCCTGCGCCTGATGCTGGTGTTTCGCGGGCAGCGGCTGCTGGGGTCCCTGGTCGGCCTGTTCGAAGTGACCCTCTACATCCTGGCCCTGGGCTTCGTCGTCGAGCGCCTGCACCAGGCGCCCCTGACCCTGCTCTTCTACGCCCTGGGCTTTGCCAGCGGCAGCTACCTGGGCAGCGCGCTGGAGGAGCGCCTGGCGCTGGGGGTGGAGATGGTCCAGGTCATCCCCCACGGCAGCGGGGGGCGTGTCCTGGCCGGCGATCTCCGCCGCCAGGGTTACGGCGTGACGGAGCTGGAGGGGCAGGGCCGGGAGGGCCACCGCACGGTCCTCTTGATCACCGTGGAACGCAAGGCGCTGCCCCAGCTGCTGGCCACCCTGCGGGAGCGGGAGCCCCACGCCTTCGTCACCGTCCTGGACACCCGGCGCGCCATCGGCGGGGTCTTCCCCCTGCTGCGCAAGGGCAAATAGCCCGCCCGTGAACGGATCGAGCCCGGGTCGAGCCCGGATCGAGCCCGGCGCGAAGGGAGGCTGGTGATGAACGCCGTCCTGCTCGTCGACTTCGGCAGCACCTTCACCAAGGTCTCCGCCGTCGACCTGGACGAACCCCGCCTGCTGGCCCGCGCCCAGGCGCCCACCACCTACGCCACCGGGCTGGAGGAGGGCCTGGATGCCGCCCTGGCGGCCCTGGAGGACGCCTACGGCGGCCGCCTGCCGCCCTTCCGCCACCGGCTGGCCTGCTCCAGCGCCGGCGGCGGCCTGCGGATGGTGGCCGTCGGCCTGGTCCCGGGCTTGACGGCCGAGGCCGCGCGGCGCGCCGCCCTGGGCGCCGGGGCGCGGGTGCTGGCCACCTTCAGCGGGACCCTGAGCAGCGCCGACCTGGACCGCCTGGCGGAGCTGGACCCAGAGATCATCCTGCTGGCGGGGGGGACCGACGGGGGCAACCGCACGGCGCTGGTCGATTTCGCCCGGGCCCTGGCCCGCTGCCCGGCCCGGGCCACGGTGGTGGTGGCGGGCAACCGGGACGCGGCCCCCGAGGCGGCGGCCATCCTCGAGGAGGGTGGCAAGGCGGCGGTGGTGGTCGACAACGTGCTGCCGCGGCTGGATACCATCCAGGTCGAACCGGCCCGCGAGGCCATCCGCCGCGTCTTCATGGAGCGCATCGTGGTCGCCCGGGGCTGGCGGGAGGTGGAGCGCCGGCTGGGGGCGATCCTGATGCCCACGCCGGCCGCGGCCCTGCGGGGGGCCGAGCTGCTGGCCGACGGGGCCGGCGGCGAGCCGGGCCTGGGCGAGCTGCTGGTGGTCGACGTGGGCGGCGCCACCACCGACGTCCACTCGGTGGCCGCCGGCCTGCCCGCCGACGGCAAGACCGTGCTCCGGGGCCTGCCGCCGCCGCGCAGCCAGCGCACCGTGGAGGGCGACCTGGGCCTGCGCCACGGGGCCCCGTCCCTGGCCGAAGCGGCCGGGTTCCTCCGCGACGGGCCGGCCGGCGGTCCCTGGGCCCAGCGGGTGGCGCGCCGCGCCGCCGACCCGGCCTTCGTGCCCGGCACCGGCGACGGGGAGGAGCGGCTGGCCGACCAGCAGCTGGCCCAGGCGGCGGTCCGGCTGGCGGTGGAACGGCACGCGGGCCGGCGGGAGCCGCTGGCCACCCCCCACGGGCGGCGCTGGATCCAGCGGGGCAAGGACCTGCGCCCGGTGGGCCACGTCATCGGCACGGGCGGCATCTTCCGCCATGCGCCGGAGCCGGCGGCGATCCTGGCCGCCGCCCTGGACCCGGCGGGCGAGGGGCCCATCCTGCGCCCCCGCCAGGGGGCCCTCTGGGTCGACGGCCAGTACCTGCTGAGCCACGCCGGGCTGCTGGCCACCGTCGATCCCGCGGCGGCGTACAAGCTGCTCAAGGGCAGCCTCACCCGCGTGGCCTGAGGCCGCCGGCGACGCCGGGGCAGGCGCCGGGGTTCGGAGCGGGCGGGGGCGCACCGGCGGCACGGCACGGGTGTTTTCGGGCGGCGGGGGCAGGGGCGCGCGGCGTCCGGCCGGGGCCTTTCACCCGGGCGGCCGACTTGAGCAGGGGCGAGGAGGATCTTCGTGGAGCAAGGGGACCGAACCACAGCAAGCCGGGCGGCGGGGCCCGTGCCCCAGCTGGTCCTGGCGACCCACAACCGGGGCAAGGTGCGGGAACTGGAGGCGATGCTCCAGGAGGCCGGGTTGCCCATCCGCGTCCGGACCCTGGACGAGGTGGGCGGCATCCAGATGCCTGCCGAGACCGGTTCCACCTTCCTGGAGAACGCGCGGCTCAAGGCCGAGGCCGTGGCGCGGCAGACGGGCCTGCCGGCCCTGGCCGACGACTCCGGGCTCTGCGTCGACGCCCTGGGCGGACGGCCCGGCGTGTACTCCGCCCGCTTTGCCGGACCGGAAGCCACCGACGCGGCCAACAATGCCCGGCTGCTGGCGGAGCTCGAGGGGGTGCCGGCCCCGCGGCGCACCGCCCGGTTCCGCGCCGTGGTGGTGCTGGCCATGCCGGACGGCCGCTGGACCTGGGCGGAGGGCGAGGCGCCGGGGCGCATCCTGGAGGCGCCCCGGGGCACGGGGGGCTTCGGCTACGATCCCCTGTTCCTCTCCGACGACCTGGGCGTCACCTTCGCCGAAGCGGGTCCGGAGGCGAAGAACCGGGTCAGCCACCGCGCCCGCGCCTTGCGCGCGCTGCTGCCGGCGTTGCGCGCCTGGCTGGTGGACGGTATAGTTAATTGACGGCGTGGACCGGCGGGGCGTGGTGCAGGGGCAGCACGCTTGCTTTGGGAGCAAGAGGTCGGCGGTTCGAATCCGCCCGCCCCGACAGGCGCGGCTTCCGGCCGCCGCGCCGGCGACGGCGGACCGGCTGCCGCGGGGCCGGCGGCGTCGCCGGTTCGTCCGAATGCCACGCCGCCCCAGGCCACCTCGGCTGGCGACAGGGGTCCCCGCGCGGATCCTTCACCACGCGGAAGTCGCTTGCGCGGGAGTAGCTCACGCGGGAGTAGCTCAATGGTAGAGCGCCGGCCTTCCAAGCCGGTGACGCGGGTTCGATTCCCGTCTCCCGCTCAGCGGGCGCGCCGCGCCGCCGGCGCATCCACCCGCGCCCGTAGCTCAGCGGAAGAGCAACCGCCTTCTAAGCGGTGGGTCGGGGGTTCAAATCCCTCCGGGCGCGCCGACCGGCGAGGCCGGGAGTGGGAAGAACCGGAACGCCCGGCGGGTCCACGGGGCGCGCCCGGTGTGCTATCATAGGGAAGCCGGCCCGGCATGGCCGCAGCCCCCGGTACCGGGCTGGGCGCCGGCCGCGGCCGGTGACAGCCGGCCCGCCGGCGGTGCCACCGCCGGGCCGGAGAAGGCCGGATTGAAGACCGGTTCAAGCGATCGTGGTGGCTGTAGCTCAGCTGGTTAGAGCGCCAGGTTGTGGCCCTGGAGGTCGGGGGTTCGAATCCCCTCAGTCACCCAGCGCGGCGGCTCAGGCCCCAAGGGCTTCGAGCCGCCCATTGGCCTTATGCGGTGGCCCATTGGCCTTGTTCGGTGGGGCGTAGCCAAGCGGCAAGGCAGGGGACTTTGGATCCTCGATCGCAGGTTCGAATCCTGCCGCCCCAGCAGAAGAGGGCCATTAGCTCAACTGGCAGAGCACCCGGCTTTTAACCGGGGTGTTGGGGGTTCGACTCCCTCATGGCCCACCGGGTGAACCTCGCGCCAAGGCCCCTGGCCGGCGGCCGCCTTCGTTGCGGCGCGGCTCGCCGGGGGCCTTTTCCCGTCCTGGGGCCAGGCACCGGGCCATGCCCGGCCGCACCGGCCGGGGCCGGCGCCTACCGGCCGTCGGGAGAACCGGCGGGATCGTCCGGTCCGGTGGGGGCTTTTGCGGCCGGGGGCGTTTTCGCGGCGGGTGGGGCGTCCGGGACCTCCGGGGCCATCTCCTCGCCGGCTTCGAAGGCCAGGGCGGGACGAACCGGCGGCGGGCTCTCCTGCGGCGGGTCCTCCTGAGGACCGCGGCTTCGCCGGCCCGGGGACCCGGCGCGGGACCCATGGCGGGCCGGGGCGGTGGCGACCCCAGCGGGGGCTATGCCCTTGGGGGTGACGTCCTGGGGGCCCCTGGCGGCGGCCGGCCGGGAAGGGCCTGGGTTC
>DATCLH010000335.1:0-8220 GCA_036564035.1 Thermaerobacter sp. | reverse complement strand
GCCGTGGCTCGTCGTCCCCCGCTGGAGCGGCCTGGTGGGGCTCGGGATCCTGGCCGGCGGCTGCATGTGGTGGTCCCGGTTCGTCGTCCCCCAGGACACCCAGCCCGCGGCCGTGGCCCGGCTGGCCGCCGCCCAGGCGCGGCACTACCGGCCCCTGGCCGCCGGCGGCCTGGCGGTGGCCCTGGCGGGCGGCGGCGTCTGGACCGCCTGGATGGGACCCCTGGCGGCCACCCGCGGCTGGCTGGGCTTGTGGTTGGTGGTCGTGGCGCTGCACGCCGGCCTGGTCACCGCGACCCTGGCCCTGTTGAGCCGGCCCGACGGCGAGGCCGTCGCCGCGCGGCGGCAGGCCCTGGCCGTCCTGGCCACCGCCACCGGGCTTCTCGCCGGCATGGCTCTGCTGGACGCCGCCCTGACCTTCGGCCCCTGGTGGCCCGCCTGGGTCCTGCGCCCCCTCCACCTGGGAGCCTTCGGCCTCTGGCTGGGCGGCGCCGTGTGGAACATCTTCGTCGCCGTGCCGGCCGCCCGGGACGAGCTGGCCTTCGCCACCGTGGCCGCCTCGGCGACCCAGCTGGAGCGCTTCCGCCAGCGGGTGCGGGTCTTCTTGCCGCTGCTGCTGTTGACCGGTATCGCCCAGGCCGCCGCCTACGCCGGGTGGAACCCGCTGGCCTGGACCGTCAACTTCGTCGGCCGGCTGGCCCTGGTGAAGCTCGGCCTGGTGGCGGCCCTGTTCGTCATCTTCATCACCTGTCCCCTCTGGCGCGCCTGCTCTCCCATCAAGGGGATGTGTGACCTGGAAGAACTGGCCGGTCCCGCTGCGGCAGCGGGCGGCCGCAGCCGGCGCCGGCGCACCGAACCGGCCCCGGCAACGGCGGGCGGATGGTCGCCTGCCACCGTCCCGTCCCCTGCCCCCAACCCGGCGCGGACCGTCGCCGCGGGCCGGCGGGGTGAAGCCGGTTCGACCACCCCGGGGGCCGTGCGGCGGCTGGACCGGCGCGGCAGTGGCTGCGCCGGGTTCGTCCATGTGGATGAGGCCCTGGCCGCCATGGCACCGGGGGAAGTGCTGGAGCTGCTGAGCTCGGACCCCATCTCCTGGTGGGAGCTTCCCGGGTGGCTCGAGGTCCACGGCCACCGGCTGCTGTTCCGGGAACGGCGCCGGATCTGGCCCTGGCGGTACTTCCGGTTCCTCATCCAGCGGGGCGGCGCGGGCACCGCGGGTTGAAGGGAGCGGGATCGCCATGGGGAGCGGGTTCGATGTGGGGGTGGATCGGTTGTTCTTCCAGGCTGGCGGGAACCGGCCGGCGGCGCCCGCCCCGTCCGGCCGGGGTGTGGAGGGGCCAACCCGCGAGGTCGACCCTGCGGTGGTGCCGCCGCTGGTCCGCCTGTTCGTCCAAGCCCTGCGGGAACTGGCGGCGGCCGGCGAGACGGAGCGGGCTTGCATGATGGCCGCCCAGGGGTGGTCCCTGCTGCGCCACGGGTATCCCCGGGAAGCCCAGCGGCTCAACGGTCTGCTGCACGCGCTGACGGGCGCCACCCACCGGCATCGGGACGGCGATGGCTGATACGGGAGGAACCCCCATGGGTCCACATCAGGCGTGGCAACGGCTGGCCCGGCGGCTGCGCCGTGCGGGGCAGCGGCCCACGGTCCAGCGGGTTGCCATCTACGAGGCTTTGCTGCGGGCGGCCAAACAGGGCGTCCACCCCACGGCCGAAGAGGTGTACGCCTCGTTGAAGCCGGGCTTGCCGACCTTGAGCCCGGCCACGACGCGCCGGGTGCTGGCCCACCTGGTCGAGGCGGGCCTGGCCCGGCGGGTGGTGATGCCGGGGGAGCCCGACCGCTTCGACGGCGATCCCGCCCCCCATGCCCACCTCTCGTGCGTGCGCTGTCACCGGCTGCAGGACGTGGCCGTTCCCGAACTGGACGAGATCATCCGCCAGATTCAGGCGCAGACGGGGTTTCTCATCGTCGGGGAGGCGCTGGTCCTGGAAGGCGTGTGCGGGCGGTGCCGGGAGGACCGGGCCGGCGGTCGCCGCCGTAAGGGCCCCGAAGCCGGTCCCCTCTTGTGAGCCCCGCCCGCCATCCGTGCGCCCGCTCGGCGCGCGTGGAATCCGGCCCGCAGGCATGGCCGGGGTGGCGGCGGTGGCGCATACTGAAGCCATGGCGCATCCTTCCACCGTTCGTCGAGGAGGAGGATCGGTCATGGCCCGCGACATCCGCCCCGAGATCCAGGAGCCCGCCCCGGTGCGCTGGCTCCTGGCCCATCCCCAGGCCGGCTGGGTGTGGCTCCTGCCCCGGCTCTGGCTGGGGTGGCAATGGCTGCAGGCCGCCCTGGGCAAGCTGAACGACCCCGCCTGGACGGGGGCCCAGGCGGGCGTCGCCCTGCAGGGATTCATCCAGGGCGCCCTCCAGCGCGCCCAGGGCCCCCACGCCGAAGTGACGGGCTGGTACGCCCGGTTCCTCCGGGACGTGGTGCTGCCCAATGCCGCCGCCTGGGCCAAGCTGGTGGCCTACGGGGAGTTCCTGGTTGGTGTGGCCCTGCTGGCGGGCATGCTGACCGGCATCGCCGCCTTCTTCGGCAGCTTCATGAACTTCAGCTTCATGCTGGCGGGAACGTCCAGCGCCAACCCCGTGATGTTCGCCGTGGCGACGGCCCTGGTCCTGGCCTGGCGGGTGGCGGGCTGGATCGGCCTGGACCGGTGGCTTTTGCCGCTGCTCGGGACGCCATGGCAACCGGGGCGCGCCTTTCGGCGGTCGTGAAACACGAAGAAGTCCATCGCAAGCTGGCTTTTCGTTCCTCCGCAGACCGGGGAGATCGGGCGAGCGGCCAACCCGCCGGACATCAGCATCCCGCGGGAATCAGGAGGTTGGGGCTGCATCGTTCGTGTGCCTATATTTGGTTTTAGAAGGAAGGAAATGCCACCCGCGCCACCGAAACCTTATGGCCGGGTGGTAGGATGAAGAAGGAAATTCGCGAACTCCTCCGAGAAGCAGCACGTCAGGGGTGGCATATCGAGGACGGGGGGAAGCACATTAAACTCTACCCCCCTGATCCACGGTTCCCGCCGGTCGTCATTGCGAAGACGCCCAGTGATTGGCGCGCCTGGAGAAACACCCTTTCGCGGCTGCGCAGGTTTGGCTTCCAGTGGCCACCAAGGAGGTGACCTGGAATGCGGGAGTTTGCCGTCGACTTGACGGCCCGTCTGCCGGTGCCGCCGGGGAACAGCAGGGAGGAGGCGGCGGAGCACGCCTCCGAGCTGTTGGAGGTCTTGGAGGCCAACAGCCGGGCCCTGGGTCCCGTGACGTGGGGACACTTTGACCCGCCGATTCTTGGAGCCCGGTTCAACGTACAGGCCCGCGATGCAGACAGCGCCCTCGAGAAGGCGAAGGACATTTTCGCCGCGGCACTGCGGTCCATTGGATATCCGGACCCGCCGGACCTTATCGAGATTCAGGTGGAGGAAGTTGCCCCGGACGAAGCGGCCGCCGCGGAATGGTGGACCCGGCCCGTGTCGGTGTAGACCTGGACGGCGGACATAAAGGGGTAAAGGGGCGCGTCGCGGAGACCTGCCCCTTTTTTGGTTTTGGGTTAGGGCCGCCGGACCCGCCGCCCCCAACGGGCCCCTGTGACCCCCATCACCGACCGCAGGGGCCTGGAGCGGTACGCTGGTACCGAACGGGCCAACGGCTCCGAAGGGCCCCCAAGGCTGCGAAGGAGCCCGCGGCCGGTGAACGGGAGGAACGCGGCCCATGAACAAGCGCGACGTCTTGCAGCAACTGGCCCGGGTGCGGCTCGAGGACGGCAGCCATCCCCTGGCCGACGGCCGCATCCAGGACGTGCTGGTGGAGATGCACGGCGAGCGGGCCCACGTGGCGATCCTGATCGACGAGAACTGGGACGGCGGCTCGCCGCCCGCCGCGGCGCAGGAGCGGATGCGCCAGGCCGTCCTGGCCATGCCGGGCGTGGCCTCCGTGCGCATCGTGCCGCGGCCCCGGCCCCGCGCCCGCGGGGTGACGGTTCCGGGCGCCGCGCCCGCGCCGGCGGGCGGGGACGCCCCGGCCCACAAGCTGCCCGACGGCCTGGCCGGCGCCCGCTTCGTCGCCGTGGCCAGCGGCAAGGGCGGCGTGGGCAAGTCCAGCGTCAGCGTGAACCTGGCGGTGGCCCTGGCCCGGCGCGGCCTGCGGGTGGCCATCCTGGACTGCGACATCTACGGCTTCAGCGTGCCGGCCCTGATCGGCCTGGAGCGGGCGCCGGCCCTGGACGACGACCGCAAGGTCATCCCCGGCCACGGCCACGGCGTGGACGTCATGTCGATGGACTTCTTCGTCCAGAACAACAGCCCGGTCGTCTGGCGCGGCCCCATGCTGGGCAAGGCCCTGCGCCAGTTCCTGTTCGACACCCGGTGGAACCGGCCCGACGTGGTGGTCCTGGACCTGCCGCCGGGCACCGGCGACATGGCCCTGGACGTCCAGCAGCAGTTCCCGCCCATGGACGTGCTGATCGTCACCACCCCCGATCCCTTCGCCGCCCGGGTGGCGGAACGGGCCGGCTCCATGGCCCAGAAGATGGGCCACCGGGTGATGGGCGTGGTGGAGAACATGGCCTACCGCGAGTGCAGCGGCTGCGGGCAGCGGGAGTACCTGCTGGGGCGCGGGGGCGGCGACGCGGTGGCCGCCGCGCTCCAGACCCAGGTCCTGGCGCGCATCCCCATGGAGCCGCCGCCGCCCGGCCTGCGGCAAGATGGCCTGTTCCCGCCGGAGTCGGGGGCCGGCGCCGCCTTCGCAGCGCTCGCCGCCGCGGTCGCCGAGCGCCTGGGGGTAGCCGGCGCGGCGGTGGCCGAACCCGGTGGGGTGCGGTAAGGGCTTTCATCCCCACCGCCGGCCCCCGCGCCACCGGCCGCCAGGGCCATCGGGGGCATCCCCGCGCCCGTGATCCCCGGGCCCCATGACCACGGGCCCGGGATGACCGCCGTCCGCGGTCATCCCGGGCCCGTTTGCCCGTGCGCCGGGCCGGCCCTGGCGCCGAGCCGGCAGGACCCTCCGTCACCGGCCCAGCCACCCACCGGCCGCAGAGGGCGGCCGCAGGGGTCCCACCGCCGGCATCCCGAAAAGGCAGGGAACGGTTCCCGCCCGCACCATGCGTGCCAGGCCCCCGGGAAGGCCTCGCCTCGGGGCCCGCGGTGCCGGACGATCCCCGGGGTCCCCTCAGGCGTCCGGCCGTCCCCTCAGGCGCCCGACCGTCCGGAGCCGAGGCCCCGGGGCGGCACGCGGAAGCTGACGTTCAACCGGTTCCACCCGTTGATGGCCACCACGGCCATGGTCAAGGCAACCAGTTCGGCCTCGGTGAAGTAACGGCGCACCCGCTCGAACACCTCATCGGGCACCCGGGTCTCGGCGACCCGGGTGACGGCCTCTGTCCACTCCAGGGCCGCCCGCTCCCGCTCCGTGAAGACGGGTGCGTCCTGCCAGACGGCGACCAGGCCGAGCCGTTCCTCCGATTCCCCATCGGCCCGGGCTTCCCGGGCGTGCATGTCGACGCAGAAGGCGCAGCCGTTGATCTGGGACGCCCGGAGCTTGATCAGGTGCAAGAGCCTCCTCTCGAGCCCGCTCCGCGCCACATAGGACTCCAGGGCCCGCATCGCCTCCAGCGCCCCCGGCGACACCGTCGCGTAATCGACGCGCACTCCGCCTCACCCCTCCCGAGATCGATCCCCGCCCGCGGACCGCCGCCAACAAGGCGGGCCGCCCGGGGTTTCATCCCGGGCGGCCCGGACCGGCGTCGCCCGCGCGGGGCCGTCCCTCCGTCACTGCTCGAAGAACTTGCGGTTCTTCTCGATGTAGCTCTTCCACTGCTCGGGGACCTCGTCCTCGTCGTAGATCGCCTCGACGGGGCAGACGGCCGCGCAGGCGCTGCAGCCGATGCACTCGTCGGGGTTGATGTACAGCTGGTCTTCCCCTTCGTAGATGCAGTCGACCGGGCAGACTTCCTGACAGGACTTGTCCTTGACGCCGATGCAGGGCTCGCAGATCACGTAGATCACGGCGCTCACCTCCCACCTCGACGGTAGAACCGGCGGCCGCCGGCCGTCCGTGACGGCGATCACCGGAAGCCGGACCAGACCGCCGCAGGCCGGCCCGGCTGCCCGCGCCGTGGCCCCTTCGGCCCCCGCTCCGGCCGGCACGGGCAGCCGGCCCCTCAGACCTTGCCGATGCGAACGCGCCAGGCGATGGGACCTTGCTCGAGATATTTCCATTCGAACTCGCCGGGATGCTCGGCGGCGAACTGGTAGTACAGCGGCTTGGGGTCGTGGTCGTTGACCAGGATGAAGGCCTGTCCCGGCCGCATCGCCTCATAGGTGGCGAAGATCAGCTGGTGGCGCTGGAAGGGCGGCAGTTCCCGCACGTCCAGCTCCGGCGCCTCCTCACCGGCCCCCTCGGGATCCGCCCCGGCAGCACCGGAACCGGAGTCGCCCAGCAGCCGCTCGTGCATGCCCTCCAGCAGCGCCTCCAGGTCCTCCGCCGGTTCCTCCATGAGGACCGGCAGGAGGGCGTCGTTCTCCTCGGCGGCGTGGCTGATGAACAGGGCCGTCAAGGCCGCCCCCAGGGCAATGGCCTCCAGGGCGTCGCCCGCCCCTTCCAGCCGCCGCAGCGCCTCCTGGATCGTGCCGTGCTCGGCCGTCAGGCCCTTCACCAGGGCACCGCCGGCGGGGCGGCGGGCCGCCGCCGCATAGAGGGTCTCCTCCTCCGCGGCGGCGTGGGGCAGGATCTCAGCGTGGACGTAGCGGACCAGGTCGTCCAGGGCGGGCCGGTAGGGCTCGCCCCGGCGCACGGCGCCGACCAGGACGTCCAGGCGCCGGTCCAGCTCCCGGGCCATGGCGTCATGGTGGGCGCGGATGCGCGCGGCGACCTGCTCGTTCCTCGTGGTCACGGGGACCCCTCCTTCGTCGTTGCGACCCTGCGGGTCGATGCCAGCGTACCCCCGCCGGCCCGCAGCGGCTGTGATAGCCGTCACAGAGCGGCCGCCGCCGCATGGTAACGTGTTGGCGGGAGGGACCGGCATGACGGGCTACGAGATCGTCGTCTTCATCCACATCCTGGCCGCCATGACGTGGGTCGGCGGCATCCTCTTCTTGAGCCTGGTGGTCGTCCCCGCGTCCCGCCGCTACCCCCAGGACGTCCGGGCGCGGCTCTTCACCGACGTGGGCCGCCGCTTCCGGGCGGTGGGGTGGACGGCCCTGGGCATCTTAGTGGTCACCGGCTCGATCCAGATGGCCGCCCGCGGGGCCACCCTGGCCAACGTGCTGGACGGCAGCTTCTTCGCCACCCCCTGGGGCCGGGTCATGGGCGCCAAGCTGCTGGCGGTGTTCGTCATGATGCTGCTCACGGCCGTCCACGACTTCGTGGCCGGCCCCGCGGCGGAGCGGGCGGCCCAGACCGGCGGCGACGCAGCGGCCCTGCGCCGGCGCTCGGGCCACCTGGCGCGCCTGACCGCCCTGCTGGCCCTGATCGTGGTGTTCCTGGCGGTGCAGCTGGTCCGCTGACGGGCGGCGCCCCGGGGGCGGCGCCGCGGCGGCGCAGGCGGGCGGGGCCCTCGATCCTCAGGTGCCGTTCATAGCGGCCTCAGCCCACCCTCAGGTTTCTCCCCCAGCATCGGAAGTGAGCACCGCAGCGCGCTCCGGGCGCAACAAGGAACGGGGCGCACCAGCGGCGGGGATGCCGGCGAGGGGGAGCGGTGCGGAACTTCCACAGGGGAGGGACCTCCCATGACAGGTCTCGTGAAGGTCCTCAGCGGCGCAACCCGGTCGGCGAGCACCGGTGCCGGGACGAACCGGCCCCGGGCCGGCCGGCGCGGGCGGGCCTGGATCGCCCTGCTGCTGGGGCTCAGCGTCATCGCGGTGACGGCCTGCGGCAGCACGGCCGCCGGCCAGGGCGACACGGGGAAGGCGGGTTCGTCCGGATCGGGCCAGCAGGCGACCAAGCAGGTGGAACCGGCCCGGGCCGGCGCCAAGGTGGTCGCGGCCGACCCAACGGCGGTACCCGAGCCCGTCGGCAACCGGCCGCCCAAGACGGTGCGCATCGACCTGGAGACCGTGGAGCTGGACGGCCAGCTGGCCGACGGCACCACCTACACCTACTGGACCTTCAACGGTCAGGTGCCCGGCCCGATGCTGCGGGTGCGGGTCGGCGACACGGTGGAGTTGCACCTCAAGAACGCGCCCGACAGC
>DATCLH010000334.1:0-2144 GCA_036564035.1 Thermaerobacter sp. | reverse complement strand
TGTTCATCCTGGTGACGGGGTGGATCCAGCCGGCCGCGGTGCAGGCGTTCATGGGCCTGCCGCCCGGGGGTCCCGCTCCAGACACCGTGCCGGCGTGGTCGGCCGCGGGGGCGGCGGCCGGTGTGCCGGGCGGGAGCCCCGGCGGGACGTTGGGGGTGATCCTGGCCCGGTTGGCGCCCCTCTGGCTGGCGGCGGCGTGGGCCCTGTGGTGGCACATGCGCGCGGGCACCCTGGGCGCGATGTTGGCCTCCGCCGGGCTTTGGACGGCCGTGACCCTGGGGGGCACTGGCTTGGTCCCTGGAACCCGCTGGCCGCGGGCCCCGTGCCGGCGGTGGCCGTGCAGGTCGCCATGCTCCTTCTGGCGACCCTGCTGGGGTGGGGACTGGCCAAGCAGGCGGGTGCCGGGGAGGTCGCCGCATGAACGGGACTCGTGGCGTGGGGGGATGGATCCCGTGCCCCTGACCCTGGCCGGGGTGCAGCGCCTGGCGTGGGAGGGGCTGGTCCTGCCGGGCCGGCAGCCCGTGGCGGTCCCGGACACGGTGTTGGCTCCCGGGGTGGTGCTGGTCACGGGGCCGTCGGGGGCGGGCAAGTCGCTGTTGCTCCGGGTGCTGGCGACGCTGGCCGTTCCTCGCCGGGGGCAGGTGCACTACCCCTGGCCGGCTCCCGGCGGGGAGCCGGTCTCCTTCCCCGGGGCAGGGCCCGGCGCCCTGGCCGCGGTCCGGGGATGCACCGGCTACGTGCCCCAGGAAGGCCGCGTGGTCCGGGGGATGAAGGTGGCAGCCGCCCTGGCCTATCTGGCGGCCTTGCGGGCCGTGCCCGAGCCACGGCAGGCGGTGGCCGCGGCCCTCCGGCGATGGGGCCTGGACGGTGCGGCCGGCCAGCGCCTGGAGGAGCTCTCGGGCGGCCAGTGGCGCCGCTGGCTGCTGGCCCAGAGCCTGCTGGCGCGCCCGGCCCTCTGGATCCTGGACGAACCCGCCCGGGGCCTGGACCACGACGGCGTGATCCTGTTGCGGGCCGCCTTGGAGGAATACCGGGCGGCGGCCGCCGGCGGGCGGCCGGTGTGGGCGGTGGTGGTCGACAGCGAGGGGCGGCTGGTCGACCTGGCGGACCAGTGCTTGGTCCTGCCGGGGCGGTGAGCGGGGCTGCACAATTGAGGCTGCACGCTGCCCGCTGTCTGGCCCGGATAGCCTGAGCGGAGCTCCCGGGGGCTGCGGGTGTAAGAAGACAGCAGCCTTAGTGCAATGCCGGCCAAGAAGCAGGGACGAGGGGGCTGTACCGGTGGGTCGCCAGCAGGTCCGGTGGTGGCAGGGGTGGGGCTGGCTGCGGGCCCTGGCCTTTGGGGTGTACGTGGCGGTGCTCCTGCGCGTCACGGTGTTCAAGCCTCCCATGCCCCTGTGGCGTAACAGTTTCGACCCCGAATTGCTCGCGGCCCGCTGGCGCTGGTCCGTGAACCTGGTTCCCTTTCGTACCATTGCTGGGTATCTGGCCGGTGAGCCCTCGCCCGGGGTCGCAATACAAAACCTGGCCGGTAATGTGCTGCTCTTCGTGCCGTGGGGAGTCCTCTGGGTCTGGTGCTGGCCGCGGCGGGCACAGGCCCGGCACGTTGCCGTCAGCGCCTTGATCGCCAGCGGTGTCCTGGAGACGGCCGAGTTCCTCCTGGGGACCGGTTCCTGGGACGTCGACGACCTGCTGCTTAACGTTGTCGGTGCCTTGCTCGGCTACGGGGCCGCCCGGGCGGCCGGGTTCGGGTTGAAGCGTGCGTGAGCAAGATTCTGAGCAAGAGGGAAACGGGCCCTGGGCAGGGGCAGGGCCAGCACGCCGGCCGGATCCTCCCGGCCGGCGTGCGGCTTGTGGGGAACGCCCGGCCGTCTCGCCCGTCCCTCCGGGTGGAAGAGACGGTGCGGGGAGGGTGGAGGATGGACGCGAGCCGTCACGCTGCCTCACGGCGCCCGGGCGGTCCCGCGGCCGCCACGGCCAGCGCAGGAGAGGACACGGGCCTTCGGCTGCACCTGACCGGCGTCAGCAAGATCTACGGCCGCCGGAAGGTGGCCCTCGACGACGTGAACCTGGCCTGGGGACCCGGCGTGCTGGGTCTTCTGGGGCCCAACGGAGCCGGCAAGAGCACCCTGCTGGGGATCCTGGCG
>DATCLH010000333.1:0-17190 GCA_036564035.1 Thermaerobacter sp. | reverse complement strand
GTCTCGTCCGGCACCCCACCGAAAACCGGAACCGGTGGAACCGGCGCTGCGCGCCCGCCGCGGGGGCGGGGGCGCCGCCGCCGCATCCCCCGGCCGGTGGGCGGGCGGGCGGCGGCCATCCTCATCCTGGCCTTGGGGCTGGCCCTGGCCACGGCGGCCGCCGGCGTGGCCTTGCACCGGGCCCTCGGCGGCGCGGGCCGGATCGTCCTGGACGAGGGCCGTCCCTGGGTGGCGCCGGCCTCCCTGCCCGGGGAGGGGTTCACCCGGCGGGTGGTCACCGTCGTCACGGCGCCAGGCCTCGATCTTGACCTCTTGCGGCGCCTTGAAGCCACGGACCCGACATGGGCCCGCCTGCTCCGGCAGGCCGCCGTGGGCTTGATGACCGCCCATACCGGCGGCTACTACGGCCGGGAGGCCGGCTATCTCACCCTGGGCGCGGGAGCCCGGGCCGTCAGCGGCCCCACCGCCGGGTGGATCCTTCCCGGCGACCAGGTGCTGGAACCCGGTACCGCCCTGGCCCTGTTCAACCGCTGGTGGCCCGGCGGGCCGGTTCCGGCCGGCGCCCCCCTGCCCGGCCCCCAGGAGCTGCCGCCGCAGACCCAGCCGGCCATGACCGGCGCAGGCGCCGCCCTCCCGCCCGTGGTCCACTGGGGATGGGAGGCGCTCCAGCGGGCCAACGAAGCCCTGGACCACCCGGTGCCGCTGGGGTCCCTGGCCACCGCCCTGCACCAGGCCGGCCTGGAGGTGGCCGCCATCGGCAATGCCGACCTGCCCTCGGGCCCCTGGGCGGCGGCCCGGCCGGGCGCTGCCCTGCTGGCCGCCGACGGCCGCGGCTGGATCGACATGGGGCTGGTTGACGGCCGGGTGTTGCAGCCCGATCCCGCCTTTCCGGGCGGGTGGCGGACCCGCTGGGACGCGGTCCTGGAGGCCTGGGCGGCGGCGCGGCGGCGCGCGGCCCTGGTGGTCGTCGAGGCCGGCGATCTGGGTCGCCTGGAAGACCTGGCCCCGGCCCTGCCGGAGGAGACCCTGCGCGCCGCCCGCCTGGAGGCGGGCCGCCGGCTGGGCCGGGCCCTGGCCGTCATGGCGGCCGGCCTGGGTCCCGAGGACCGCCTGGTCCTGCTCAACCCGGCGCCCGGGAGCGAGGCCCGGGCCAGCGGGGAGACGCTGATGCCGGTGGTCAGCTGGGGGGCGGGGCCGGGGCTGCTGGCCAGTCCCTCCACCCGCCGCGCGGGCGTGGTGGCCAACACGGACCTGGCTCCTATGGTGGCCGCCCACCTGGGCGCGCCGCCCCATCCCGCCTGGATCGGCCGGCCCTGGGTCGTCGTGCCGGCGAGCGGCCGCCAGTGGGGCGACGCCATCCTGGCCGGCGGTGGCCAAGCCCATGCCGGCGGCGGCGCGGCCCCGGCGCGCGGGGGGGCGGAGGCCGGCCGTCGGGAGGCCCTGGCCGCTCTGGAGCGGCTCCATGCCAGCCTGGTGGCCAACTACCAGCGCCGGGCCGCCTTCATCCGCCTGTTCGTCGGGGCCGGCCTGGTGCTGACCGCTGGGCCGCTGCTGGCCCTGTGGCGCCGGGGCCGCCGCCTGGAGCGCTGGATCCTGCCCCTGACGGCCCTGGCTGCCTTCCCCCTGGCCAACCTCCTGCTGCCCGCCTGGCCCGCCGGCCCCGGCTGGCGCTGGTGGTCGGGGACCCCGTCCGTCCTGCTGGCGGCGGTGCTGGCCGTGGCCCTCGCCCTAGGGGCCCGGCAGCTGGCGGGGTCCACCCTGGGGGCCTTCGGCGCCATCGGCCTGTGGACGGCCACCGTCACGGTGGTGGACGTCCTGGCGGGAGCCTGGCTCGCCCAGCTCACCCCCTTTGGCTACTCTCCCATCGGGGGAGCGCGCTTTTACGGCATCGGCAACGAGTACATGGGCGTCCTCATCGGCTCGACGGCAGTGGCTGCCGCGGCCTGGGCCGAACTGCGCCGGCGGCGCGCGCGGTACCAGGCCCGGCCCCAGGGCCCCTCCAGCCCGGACGGGCCGGCGGGTGGCCCGGAACGGTCCCAGCTACGACCCGCACCCGGGGTGCCGGCGGGTGGCCCGGGGCGGCGCCAGCCCAGACCCGCACCCGGGGCGCCGGGGGGCAGCCCGCAGCGGCTCCAGCCACCACCCGCATCCGGAGCACCGGCGCCGAGCCCGCGGTGGCCCGGCCTCGGCCGCATCCGGGCGTGGGCGACCGCCGGCGGCCGCCGGCCCCTGCCCGCCCTGGTCGGGGTCCCCCTGGCCCTGGGCCTAGTCGCCCTGGTGCTGGCCGACCCCAGCCTGGGCAGCAACTTCGGGGGCGCGCTCTCCGCCGCGGTGGCCGCCTGCGGGCCCGTGCTGGCCGTCGCCATCGCCGCCCGGCGCCATTCCCTGCGCTGGCGGGTGGGGGCGGCGCTCCTCCTGTTGGGGGCGCCCATGGCCGTCGGCCTGGCCATGGCGGTCTGGGACCGGCAACTGGGGGCCAGCGCCACCCACGTCATGGCCACGTGGGAGCAGGTGCAGGGGGTGGGACCGCAGGCCCTGCTCGACGTGGTGGTGCGCAAGGTCACGATGAACCTGCGCCTGATGCGGTATACCAACTGGAGCTACCTATTTGTGATGCTGGTCTTCGCCTACGCCTTCGTGATCTATCGCCGGGCGGCGGTGGTGCGGGAACTGGAACGGCGCCAGCCCGAGGCGGTGCGCGGCCTGGCGGCGGTGGCCGCCGGCAGCCTGGCCGCCCTGTTGCTCAACGACAGCGGGATCGTCGCGGCCGCCACGACCCTGGTCTACGGCGCGACGTTGCTCCTGGCCCTGGCCGCCGGCCTCGACGGCCCTGCGGAGGCGCCGCCGGGGCGGCGCGGCCCGGCAGCGCCCGCGCGCGGACCCGCCGGTCCCGCAACCGGCCACCCTTGAGAGAAGGTCGGAGCCCGTTCGTCCGCCCGGCTCCCGCCCGGCCGCCTGGCGAGCCACCGGGCCCGCCGCCGGCTCGGGCCTGCCGCCGGCTCGCCCGCGACCGACAAACGGGGGCGCGGGCAACCGCCAGCCGCCGGCAGCCCATCCCCGAACCGCCACCCCCGGTGAAGATCGGTCCCGCTATGTTGTTGACACGGCGGGGGAGGTTGCTACAATGAATCCTGGTTCGCACGAGCCAGGCCGGGGAATCCGCTTTTCTCGGGCGGGATTCCCGAATCTGACGCCGTGAGGCGGCGGAAAGGTTGTGAAATTCGGTCACGAAAAGGGGGCGAGGCGCATGCGGGCGCTCGGGCGGCACATCTTGGCCGAGGCATACGATTGCGACCCGGCGGTGCTGGATGACGTCAATCTGGTGGAGTCGATCATGGTTGAGGCGGCGCTGGCCGCCGGGGCCGAGATTCGTCAGGTCGCCTTCCACAAGTTCGCCCCCCAGGGCGTCAGTGGGGTCGTGGTGATCTCGGAATCCCACCTGACGATCCACACGTGGCCGGAACTTGGCTACGCCGCCATCGACGTCTTCACCTGTGGCGACCACGTGGACCCGTGGGATGCCTGCCATTACATCTTCGAGCACCTGCGGGCAGGCCGCGTGGCGGCGTCGGAGACCCAGCGCGGCATCCTGGACGAACACGACAATCCCAAGCTGCAGCCGGTGGCCCTGCGCCGGGACGCGGCCGGTTGACTGGTGACCGGCGGACCCCGGACGGGGCGGTGGAAGTGCGGGCAACCCGCACTTCTTTTTTTGCCTTGCCTTTGATCCCGGGCAGAGGCCCGCGGGTGGAACCGGCCGGGAATGGCCGGTTCCACCCGGCGCGCATCCTGCCATCCGGGACCACCCTGCACCAAAGGAGGAGTCCTGGTGGAACGCACCTTCGTCATGGTCAAGCCCGACGGCGTCCAGCGCGGCCTGGTGGGGGAGGTCATCGCCCGCCTGGAGCGCAAGGGCCTCAAGCTGGTCGGGCTGAAGATGGTCCGCGTCAGCGAAGACCTGGCCCGCCGCCACTACGCGGCCCATGAGGGCAAGCCCTTCTTCCCCGGGTTGATCCGCTTCATCACCTCCGCGCCCGTGGTGGCCATGGTCTGGGAAGGCCGCGAAGCCGTGGCCGTGGTGCGCAACCTCCTGGGCCCCACCGACGGGGCCAAGGCCGCGCCGGGGACCATCCGGGGCGATCTGGCCAACGACATCGGCTTCAACCTGGTCCACGGCAGCGACTCGGTGGAGAGCGCCCAGCAGGAGATCGCCCTCTGGTTCCGGCAGGATGAGCTCCTCGACTGGGAAAATCATAGGGAGGCCTGGCTGTACGATCGCGGCTGAGCCGGCCGGGACCGGCGCGGCGTCGCCGGCGCCGGCCAGCCTGCGCGAGAGGTAGAACCGGCCCGGCGGCCGCCGGGCCCGGGGAGGCCGTCCATGACCCGGGGCATGGAACCGCAAGGCGATGGGCTGGTGGTGGCCGCCGCCGAGCAGCACCTGCGGGCGGTGGCCACCCTGATTCGCCATCACGGTCGCGCCATCCTGGGGCAGTTCGACATCACCCCGCCCCAGTTCGACGCGCTGCTCGTCCTCATGCGCCATCCCGAGCTCACCATGGGCGAATTGTGCCAGCACCTCTACCTGGCCTCCAGCACCGTCACCGACCTGGTCGACCGGCTGGAGCGGCAACAGCTGGTGCAGCGGGTCCGGGATCCTGAGGACCGGCGGGTGATCCGGCTCCGGCTGCTGCCCCGGGCCCGGGAGCTGCTGGATGCCGTGCTGGAGGCGCGGCGCGCCTACCTGGCCCGTGTCCTGGCCCATCTGGATCCGGTGGACCGGCGGGTGCTGCTGCGCTCGCTGGAGCGCCTGGTGGACGCCATCCGCCGGGAGGGCGACGGGCCGGGCCCCCTGCCGGCGGGTGAGGGCGCCGCGGCGGGCCACCGGCCCCGCGGGGAAGCGGGCGCCGCCGGGTCCGGGACGGCCGGGATGGAGGAACCCGCCCCCGGGCCGGGAACCCGGGTGGGCGGGGAAGGGAGGAGCAGGCCCGTGCGACTGGCCATCATCGGAGGGACAGGGGTCTACGACCCCGAGATCCTGGACGACGTGCGGGAGGAGACGGTGGTCACGCCCTACGGCCGGGCCACCGTGCGCATCGGCAAGTTCCGCGGCCTGGAGGTCGTGTTCCTGGCCCGCCACGGCGCCGGCCACACCGTGCCGCCCCACAAGATCAACTACCGGGCCAACATCTACGCCCTGGCCGCCCTGGGCGTCCGGCGGGTCGTCGCCACCGCCGCCGTCGGGTCCCTGCGCCAGGCCTTCGGGCCCGGTCACTTCGTCCTGGTCGACCAGTTCCTGGACTTCACGAAGAACCGGGTGTCCACCTTCTTCGAGGGCGGCGAGGCCGGGGTCGTCCACATCGACGTGACCGAACCCTACTGCCCCGAGATGCGGCGTCACCTGGAGGAGGCCGGCCGGGCCCTGGGCTTGCCCGTCTCCAACGGCGGCGTCTACGTCTGCACCGAAGGCCCGCGCTTCGAGACGCCCGCGGAGATCCGCATGTTCGAGCGGCTGGGCGGCGACCTGGTGGGCATGACCAGCGTGCCCGAGGTGGTCCTGGCCCGGGAAGCCGGGCTCTGCTACGCCACCATCGCCATGGTGACCAACTACGCCGCGGGCATCTCCGGCCAGCCCCTGACCCACGAAGAGGTCCTGGAGATCATGGCGGCCAACGGGACCAACCTGCGGCGCCTGATCCTGGAGGCCCTGCCGCGCCTGGCGGAGGAACCCGCATGCCCCTGCGTCGCCCGCCCCGCGCCCCTGCAGGTACCGGCCAGCGCGCCAGGGGCCACCCAGGGGGAGGAGCCCCGCCCGTGAGCGCCGGCACCGCCCCCAGCCGGATCCGGGACCCTCGCCTCGCTCCCTCGGGCTGGCAGAAGATCCGCTGGGTCGAGGCGCGCATGCCCGTGGTCGCCGCCCTGGAGCGGCGGCTGGCCGAAGGGGGCGACCTGGCGGGCCGCCGCATCGCCATCTGCCTGCACCTGGAGGCCAAGACGGCCCGGATGGCCCTGGCGCTCCAGCGGGCGGGCGCCCAGGTGGCCCTTTGCGGGTCGAACCCCCTCTCGACCCAGGATGACGTGGCCGCCGCCCTGGCCGAGGCCGGGGTGGCGGTCTACGCCTGGCACGGCGCCAGCGCCGGCGAGTACGTGGAGTTCATCGACCAGACGGTCGCCTTCGGCCCCCACCTGGTGCTGGACGACGGCGGCGACCTGGTGACCCACCTGCACACCCGCCGGACGGACCGGCTCGGCGGCGTCCGCGGCGGGTCCGAGGAGACGACCACCGGCGTGCTGCGGCTGCGGGCCATGGCCCGGGAGGGCGTGCTGCGCTTCCCCATGGTCGCCACCAACAACGCGGCCATGAAGCACCGGTTCGACAACCGCTATGGCACCGGCCAGTCCGTCTGGGACGGGATCATGCGCCTGACGAACCTGGTGGTGGCGGGCAAGACCGTGGTCGTCTGCGGGTACGGCTGGTGCGGCAAGGGGGTCGCCGAGCGGGCCCGGGGGTTGGGGGCCCGGGTCATCGTCTGCGAGGTCGACCCCATCCGCGCCAACGAAGCCTTGATGGACGGTCACCAGGTCATGCCCTCGGAGGAAGCCGCCGCCCTGGGCGACGTGTTCGTCACCGTCACCGGCTGCCGGGATGTGCTGGTGGCCCGCCACTTCCGGCGGATGCGGGACGGCGCCCTCCTGGCCAACGCCGGCCACTTCGACGTCGAGATCGCCAAGCCGGATCTGGAGGCCCTGGCCCGGCGGGTGGAGGACGGGCGCCCGGGCGTGCGCACCTACGTCCTGGAGGACGGCCGGCGGCTGCACCTGCTGGCCGACGGCCGGCTAGTCAACCTGGCCGGTGGCGATGGCCACCCGGCCGAGATCATGGACCTTTCCTTTGGCCTGCAGCTGCTGGCCCTGGCCTGGGTCGACCGGGAGGCGGACCGGCTGGGACCGGGGGTCTTCCCCCTGCCCGAGGAGCTGGACCGGGAGGTGGCCGCCTTGCGGCTGGCCGCGCTGGGCGTCGCCATCGACACCCTGAGCCCCGAGCAGGCCGCCTACCTGGCAGGGTGGCGGGAAGGGACCGCATGAGCACAACCCGGCCGGCGGCCGGGGCCCACGGGGGGCTGCCCGCCGCGGTTGGGGGAAAGGAGGACGGGCGATGCCGTCACGGGTGCTGATCGAAGGGGGCTGGGTCTTCACCGGGGAGGGCGACGGGCCCTTCGACGTGGTGGAGGACGGAGTCGTCGCCGTCGAGGGCGAGCGCATCGTGTACGCCGGCCCCCGGACGGGGTTGGATCCCCGCTGGCAGCCCACCCGCCGCATCGACGCGCGGGGCAAGGCCGTCCTGCCGGGCCTGGTCAACGCCCACACCCACCACGCCATGTCCCTCCTGCGGGGTTACGCCGACGACGTTCCGTTGATGCCCTGGCTGGAGGAGCACATCTGGCCGGCGGAAGCCCACCTGACGGGGGACGACGTCTACTGGGGCACCCTCCTGGCGATCGCCGAGTCCTTGCTGGCCGGGGTGACCACCTTCGCCGACATGTACTTCTTCATGGACCGGGTGGCCCAGGCGGTGCTGGAGACGGGGGTGCGCGCCCACCTCTCCCGCGGCCTGATCGGGGTGGCCCCGGGGGCCGACCGCGCCCTGGCTGAGGGTGAAGGGCTGGTGCGCGAGTTCCACGGTGCCGGTGACGGCCGCATCCGCTGTGCCCTGGCGCCCCACGCGCCCTACACCTGCCCGCCCGCCTACGTGGCGCGGGTGCTGGAGGCGGCGGCGGCCCTGGGTTGCCCGATCCACACCCACCTGGCGGAAACCCGGGCGGAGATCGAGCAGATCCGGGCCCAGTACGGCAAAAGCCCCATCCGCCACTTCGCCGACCTGGGCGTCTTCCAGCACGAGACCCTGGCCGCCCACTGCGTCCACGTCGACGCCGACGACATCGCCCTGCTGGCCCAATATGGGGTGCGGGTGGCCCACAACCCCATCTCCAATTGCAAGCTGGCCAGCGGCATCGCGCCCGTGCCCGACATGCTGGCGGCCGGGGTGACGGTGGGCCTGGCCTCCGACGGCGCCGCCAGCACGAACCACCTGGACCTCTTTGAGGAGATGCGCCTGGCCGCCAACCTGCAGAAGGTCAGCCGCTACGACGCCACCGCCCTGCCGGCCTGGCAGGTGCTCCGGATGGCCACCAGCGGCGGCGCCCGGGCCCTCGGCTTCGAGCGGCTGGGGTGCCTGGCCCCCGGTTACCTGGCCGACGTGATCGTCGTCGACCTGCGGGCGCCCCACCTGTGGCCGCGCCACGACCTGACCAGCCTGGTGGTCTACTCCGCCAAGGCGGCCGACGTGGACACGGTGCTGGTCCACGGAAAGGTGCTGGTCGACGGCGGCGAGCTCCTCACCATCGACCTGGAGCGGGTGGAGCACGAGGCCCAGCAGCGGGCGGAGCGCCTGGCCCGCCTGGGCCGGGCCGGCCGCGGGTAGCGGGCGCAACGGCCGCGGGTCGCGGGGGCGATGGCTGCGGGTCGCGGGAGCGACGGCCGCGGGCCTCAATAGCCGCGGACCTTGTCCACCACGTTGCGCAGGGGCTGCCCCTGTCGAAACCGGCGGAGGTTGTCGAGGAAGAGCTCCAGCGCCGCCCCGGTGTAATCCCGCATGGCCCCCGCGTTGTGGGGCGTGATGAGGACGTTGTCCAGGGTCCAGAGGGGATGGTCGGGGGGCAGGGGTTCCTCCTCGAACACGTCCAGGCCGGCACCGGCGATCCGCCGTTCCCGAAGGGCTTCGACCAGGGCCGCCTCGTCGACCACGGCGCCGCGGGCGATGTTGATGAGGAAGGCGTCGGGCCGCAGGGCGGCCAGTTCCTCCCGGCCGATCAGGTGCCGGGTCTCCGGGGTCAGGGCCGCGCTGACCACCACCCACTGGGCCGGCTCCAGGATGCGCCGCAGATCGCCCGGGCCAACCACCAGGTCCAGGCCCTCCTCGGGCTGGGGGTGGCGGCGGCAGGCCAGGACCCGCATCCCAAAGGTCCGGGCGCGGCGGGCCACCTCCCGGCCGATGGCCCCCAGGCCGACCACGGCCAGGGTCTCGCCGGCCAGCTGGCGGGTGGGCAGGCGCCGCCACTGGGCCCGGCGCTGCTGGTCCAGATACCCCGGCAGGTTGCGGGCCCAGGCCAGCATGAACATGAACACGTGATCGGCGATGGTGGCGGCGTGCATCCCCCGGGCGTTGGTGAGGATCACCGGGTGCTCCCGCAGCTGGGGCACGGCCGCCAGCATGGCATCGACCCCCGCGTAGGCACACTGGATCCAGCGCAGGTGCCGGGCCGCCTCGAGCCGCGCCGGGGTCAGCTCGCGGCCGAAGAGGAAGGCGACCTCGGCCACGGCAAAGGCCCGGTCCAGCTCTTCCGGTGGAACGCGGCCGGGAAGCAGGTGCAGGCGGGCGTCGGGCGCCGCCGCGGCCAGCCGGGCCGCCTGATCGTCGTTCAGGGGAACGGTGCAGAGGATCTCCAGGGCCACGTTGGTTCGACCTCCCAGGGTGGACTGCTGCGGTCATTCCCCACCGCGCTGCCCTTTCCCTGGCGAGGCCGCGAAGCGGCGCCGCCGGCGCGGCCGGCCAAGGTGCGGCCCTGGGTCCGAAGGAGGCCGGGAATGGGCGTCACCCTGTATCTGATCCGCCATGGGGAAACCGAGTGGAACCGGGCCGGTCTCTACCAGGGGCAGCGGGACGTGGACCTGTCCGCCCGCGGCCGGCAGCAGGTGCGGGCCTTGGGGCGCCGGTTCGTCCGCCGCCCCCCCGACCTGGTGCTGGCCAGCGACCTGCGGCGGGCCCTGGCGACGGCCCAGGCGGTCGCCGCCAGCCGCCGTCCCCCCGTGCCCCTGGAGACCGACCCGCGGTTGCGGGAGATGTCCTTCGGGGAATGGGAGGGGCTGGCCGTCGCCGAGATCCGCGCCCGGTACGCCGACGATTACGCGGCCTACCAGGCCGATCCCTTCGAGGGCCGGCCCACGGGGGGCGAGACCTTCCGGGAATTGGGCGAGCGCGCCTGGGCCGCCGTCGCCGAGCGCCTCGAGCGGCCGGGACTGCGCCGGCTGGCGGTGGTCGCCCACGGGGGGACGGTCAAGGCCCTGCTCTGCCGCCTGCTGGAGTTGCCGCCGGCCATGCGCACCCGGATGTTGATCGACAACGCCAGCGTCACCGCCCTGGAGATCCGGGAGGGACGGGCGCCCCTGCTGCGGTATCTCAACGATACCTGCCACCTGCGGCAGGTGCGCTGAGCCAGCGCCAGGTGGGCAAGCCGGTTCGTCCGGTGGGGAGCGACGGGGGTGCGGATGGCACCCGAAGGGAGGGAGGGCGGCCCGTGGTCGGCGGTCAACCCCAGGCCGGGGGAGCTGCACCGGAGGATCGGCCGGCCGGTCGTCCCCGGGGAATGGCGCCGTCCCGCCAGGCGGTGCCGGTAGGCGGGACCGTGGCCGCCGGGGGGCCCGAGCCGGCGGCGTCCCTGGCCGAGGCCGTCCGGGGCATCTTCGCGCCGGGGGGAATCCTGGAGCGGCTGCTTCCCGGCTACCAGCACCGCCCGGGCCAGGTGGAGATGGCCCTGGCCGTCGCCGCGGCCCTGGAGGAGGGCCGGCACCTGGCCGTGGAGGCCGCCACGGGGATCGGCAAGAGCCTGGCCTACCTGGTGCCCGCCGCCCTCTGGGCCCACCGCCACAAGGCGCGGGTGGTGGTCGCGACCCACACCCTCACCCTGCAAGACCAGCTGCGGGCGCGGGACCTTCCCGTCCTCGAGCAGATCGTGCCCGTCCCGGTGGCGGTGCTCAAGGGCTTCGGCCAGTACGCCTGCCGCTTGCAGGCGGCCGCCCTGCTGGAGCAGCGGGCGGCCCAGGGTCCCAGCCTCTGGTCCCTGGAAGACCCGCCGGCGGCGGAGACCTCGTCCCCCCCGACCCCGGTGGCACCGGGGACGGCCCCCGGGACCGGCGGGCCGCGGACCGCCCGGGCCCTGGATGGGGCACCGGCGGGGACCGACCCGGCGGCCACGGCGATGCCGGCCGACCCCTTCCCGGCCCTGGCGGCGTGGCTGGAATCGACCCCGACCGGCGAGCTGGCCGAGCTGACCGAACCCGGTTTGGCGCGCCTGGCGCCCCGCCTGGCCGTCGACGCCCGGGCCTGCCTGGGCAGCGCCTGCCCGGCCCTGCGGCGCTGCTTCCCGCTGCTGGCCCGGGAGCAAGCCCACCAGGCCGCCTTGATCGTGACGAACCACGCCCTGGTCCTGGCGGACTGGGCCGGCGGCGGCCACCTGCTGCCGGACTACGACGCCCTCATCCTGGACGAGGCCCATCACCTGGAGGACGTGGCCGCCCAGCAGCTGGGGTGTCGGTTGAACCCCGCCGAGTTGATCCGCGCCCTGGGGCCCGCCGAGGGACCCAAGCGCACCGGTTCGATCAAGCGAACCCGCGGCCCGCACCCGCACCCGACGGGGGCCTCCGGGGGTGGGGACGGCGGCTCCAGCCCACCCGCGGCCGACGCCGGCGCCTCGGGCGAGGCGGCCACCCGGGCCCGCCACGCCCTGGAGGACGTGGCTGTCGCCCTGGAGACGGTGGCGGGAGCGGCGCCGGGCGGCCCCGTCCGCCTGCCGGCCGGCTGGAACCGGCGGCCGGTGGACGCCGGGTTCAAGGGCCTCACCCGGGCCCTGGAACGGGCCGGGGAGGCCCTGGCCGATCTGCGTGAAGCCCTGGACCAGTCCCTGCCGCCGGTGGACGAACGGGCCCACCTGGCCTTCCGCCGCCTGCGCCAAGGGGTTCAGGAGGCCGGGGCGGCGATCCAGCGGCTTTTGGAGGATGCGGGCTTGTGCGCGTGGGTCGAACCCCAGCCCGGGGGTGGGCTCCAGCTGGCCGCCGCACCCGTGGTGGCCGCCGGAGCCCTCGAGCCCCTCTTTGACCGCGTTCCGACGGTGCTGGCCTCGGCCACCTTGCCCCGGGACGACCACTGGTTGAAGCGGCTGGGCCTGGAGGCCGTGGAGCGCCGGTCCATCCCGTCGCCCTTCGACCTGGCCCGTCAAGCCCTGCTGGCGGTGGTGACCGATGCCCCCCGGCCGCCCAGCCGGCGGGACGAGGTCTACGCCGCGGCCCTGGCCCGGCAGCTGCTGCCCTTGATCGGGGCCATCCCCGGCGGCGTCCTGGTCCTCTTCACCGCGCGCTGGGCGCTGGAGGCGGTGGGCGAACGGCTGCGCCCGGCCCTGCGGGCCATGGGCCGGCGGCCGGCCCTGCAGGATCGGGACGGTCCCCGGGCGCAGCTGGTGGCGGACCTGGCCGCCGGCCGCCTCGACGTGCTGATGGGCGTGGATAGCCTCTGGGAGGGGATCGACGTGCCGGGGCGGCACCTGGAAGGGGTCATCCTGACGCGGATCCCCTTCGACGCCCCGGGGGATCCGCTGACCGCGGCGCGCTGCGAAGCCATCGAGCAAGGCGGCGGCTCGGCCTTCTTCCAGTATCAGCTGCCGCGTGCCGCCGTCAAATTAAAGCAGGGCTTCGGCCGCCTGATCCGCAGCCCGGCCGACCGGGGGGTCGTGGTCGTCCTGGACCCGCGCCTGGCGCCGGGTTCGTCCCGGTATGCGACGCAGCTCTTAGACAGCCTGCCGCCGGCCACCCGCTGGGTGGGATCGGCGACCCAGGTCGTCGACGTGGTGGCCCGGTGGTTCGCGGAGGTTGACGCGTGACGCCGGCTGGCTTGGGCGCCGGACGGCGGGCCGGATCGCCGTGGGGGCGTCAGCCGTAGGGGCGCACCGGTGGGGCCGTGGAACGGCTCCCCGGGCGGGCGCGACTGGGGAGACTGGCGCGACCGGCGGGCGGCAGGCCGCACCCCCGCTGGATGAGAACCGCGCGGGGCGAGCTGGCTCCTCGGCCGGATGGAACCAGGCGGGGCGAGCTGGCTCCCCGGCCGGATGGAACCGCACGGGGCGGGCTGGCTCCCCGGCCTGGTTCGTGGTACCATCCCAGTAATCCCGCGCGCCCGCGCGGTCGCGAACCCGTTTCAGGAGGCAGGAGCGTTGCGCGTTCTACTGGTCAACGACGACGGCGTCTACAGCCCGGGCATCCAGACGCTGCGGGCCGCCCTGGAAGAACGCACGGGGTGGGAGGTCTACGTGGTGGCCCCCGACCGGCAGCGCAGCGCCTCGGGACACGCCATCACCCTCCATAAGCCCCTCTACCTCGACCCCGTTGAGATCCCCGGTGCCCGGTCGCCGGTCTATGCCGTCAGCGGGACGCCGGCGGACTGCACCAAGATCGGCCTGCTGGCCGTTTTGCCCGGACCCTGCGACCTGGTGATCTCCGGCATCAACCGGGGCGGGAACCTGGGGTTCGACGTGTTGTACTCGGGCACCGTCTCCGCTGCCATCGAAGGCGTCATCATGGGCGTACCCGCCATCGCCGTCAGCCTGGCGGCGTGGCAGGAGCCGGATTACGGCCCGGCGGCCCGGTTCACCGCGCGGCTGGCCGAGCTGGTGGCGCGGGAAGGCCTGCCACCCGGCGTGCTCCTCAACGTGAACGTGCCGCCGCTGCCGGAGGAGCGCATCGCCGGGGTGGTGCTGACCGTGCTGAGCCGGCGCATGTACCGCGATCGCTTCGAAAAGCGGCTCGACCCGCGGGGACGGCCCTATTACTGGCTGGCCGGGGAGCCGGTCCAGGAGCCGCCCTCGGTGGAGACCGACGTCGGGGCGGTGCGGGCCGGCTACATCTCCATCACCCCCTTGCACCTGCAGCTCTCGGATCGCGAGGCGATGGCCCGGCTGGAAGCCTGGCGGCCCCAGCTGGAGGCCGGCCTGGGCTCGTCGCGGCGACCGGCGGCAGGGACCGACGACGCAGAAGCCCAGGCGCAGCCGGCCCAGGTCCAGGTCCGGCCCCAGACCTGACCGGTCGGTCCCACGGAGCGGGCCCAAGGTACGGGCCGCGCCTGGGCGGAACGATGTCGCCGGGCGCCTCGCGGGGCGTTGCCGCGGCCCTGCCGGTGGCGCGCGGGGGCCCGACGGGATGGGCGGCCGCCGGCGGGGCGACCGGCCTGCGGCGTATCCGCCCCGATCGCGCGGGACCGGCGGCGTCACCTCGGGCCCGCGCCCGGAAGGGTCCTCGGCCTCCTGTCGGCGGGGCCGGTTTTTTCTAGGGTACGAACCCCACCCCCGGCCCACCATAGGAACGGGTCGCGGTTCAGCGACGGGCGGATCGGCCGGCCCCAGCACCCCGGCCGGTTCGCCGGAACCGCGGCCACGGACCCCGTCGTCGCGGTCGTACGCCGATCGCCCCATGCCTCCGATCCCCGGGCCACGGCCTCACGGGCCGGTGCGCGCAGCGCGCGCACCGGCCCGGCCGCATTCCGCCGCCTTTGCGGAACCCCGGGGCCTGCGCCCGGCACTCGAGGTGGCGAGACATCCCCATCGACCCGGACGCCCACCCGGCGGCCGTCCAGGGTCCGCCGGCACCGACGGCACCGCCGGCGCCGGCCCGCGCCTTCCCTTCCTTTGAAGGATCTCGCAGCGAAGGATCCCGCGGCCCGGCCGGGCCGCGTTCTACCCCTTGGGACCGGCACATACACATCTGCCGGAAGGGGCCGATGGCGCCCCGCGCCACCACAGGGGGGGTCGGACCTTGCAGGGAGCCGATGTCCGGGAGCGCTACCGCACGCCGCCCCCGTTCCACGCCCGGGCGGTGATCACCGGCGCGGCTGTCTCCCTGGTGCTGGTCTTGCTGGTGTCGGGGGTCCTGGCCGTGGCGGTCTACTTCACCGCCCTGCACGAGTACCAGTTGAACGCCATCTTGTACTACCTCGGCATGCTGGCCACCGCCGCCGGCGGCCTGGTGGCCGCCCGGGCGGCGGACCACAAGGGATGGCTGCACGGCGGTGCCGCGGGGCTCCTCTACGTGCTCATCGGCAGCGCCCTGGGCCACTGGCTCTTCCCCGACCAGCCGACGCCGCTGGCCCAGCTCGGCCCCCGGATGTTGCTGGGCTTCATCCTGGGCGCCATCGGTGGCGCCGTGGGGATGTTGCTGTAAAGGCCGGCGGCGGCCCCAGGGCCCGATCCCTTCCCAGGGGGCCGACCATTCGTCATGACCATGGAGGCCAGCCGTGGTGAACGATGCCTCCCGGCACGGCGCGCCCGCGCCGGAAAAGGACATGCCTTCGACCAGCCGCCTTCTTCGCCCGGAGGATGCCCATGATCCCCGGCGGCAGGGCCGGCCCTCACCGCCGTCCGCTGCCCTCCCGGTCCGGCCAGCGGCGGGCGTGCCCACCGGCCAGGGGGCCGTGGGGCGGCCCCGGCTCCCGGGCCTGGGCCGGGACGAGCCGGCCTCGCCCGCCCGCCGCCGGGCCGGCCTGCAGCCTTCCCGGGACCCCCGCCGGGCCGGCTTCCGGGTGATCGCCTCCTTTCCCCGGCGCGGCGACGAGACCCCGCCGCCTCTGGGGTCCCTGGCCCAGGGAGCGGCCACGGCGGAACCTGCCTTCGATCCAGGAAAGGCGCCTACCGCGACCGGTGCCGCCGCATCCACGGACGAACCGGCCCCGTCGACAGCGGGCGGCCCGGGCGCCCGGAGGCCCGGCCCCCGGGCGCCGCGCTGGCAGGCCGCGTCCCTGCTGGTGGCCTGTTTCGTGGCCGCCCTGGTGGGGTGGGGAGCCGGCCGCCTGTGGAGCGAGGGGTTCGCGATCCCAACCCCCTCGGCTTCCGGGCCCCGTCCGCACGGGCGGCCGGCGCCGGGTGTCGGTTTGAACCCCGCCGGCGCGACGACGGCGGGTTTGCCGGCGCAAACCGTCATGGCCGCCGAACCCCGGATCCACGTGGTCCAGAAGGGCGAAACCCTCTACCGGATCGCCCGCCGCTACGGCGTTCCTGTGGAGAAACTGGCCCGGTACAACGGGCTGGACGACCCCACCCACATCGAGGCCGGCCAGCGGCTGAGGATCCCGCCGGGGACGGGTGGGGCGGGCGCCACCACCGCCGCGGGCGCTGGGGACGGTGCGGCGCCGGATACGGGGCCCGCGCCGGGGAACACGGCGGCGAAGGGAGGCGCCCGGGCGGGGGATTCCCCCGGCCCGGAGGGCGAGGCCGGCGCCGGGGCCGGCGCCGCCGGTTCGTCCGCCACGGGAGCGCAGGCCTCCCAGGGCTCGCCAAGCGGGGCGGAGGCGCCCCGCGGGAGCTCCGGGGGCGGCGGGGCGGGCGGCGAGGACGGGCGCGGTCCAGCCGGTGGCGTGGTCGCCCTGACCTTCAACGACGGCCCCGATCCGGCCACCTGGCCGGACCTGCTGCGGGTGCTCGACGGTCACGGCGTCAAGGCCACCTTCTTCCTGGAAGGGGCCCGGGCCCAGGCGCACCCCGAGCTGGTCCAGGAGCTGGCTCGCCGGGGCCACCAGGTGGAGAATCACGGCTGGAGCCACCGCAGCCCCCAAATCCTCGGGGAGGCGGCGACCCGGGCCGAGATCCGGCGAACGGCCGCCCTCCTGGGTCGCCTGACCGGCCGCCGGCCCATCTACTACCGGCCCCCGGGCGACCTCCGGGATCCGGCCGTGTTCGCCTGGGCCCGGGAGGAGGGTCACCGCATCCTCCTGTGGACCAACATCGGCGCCCAGGACGCGCCGCCCCAGCCGCCGGAGGAACTGGCGGCCCGGGTAGCGGCCAGCGCCTACAACGGGGCCATCCTGATGCTCCATGCCACCCAGCCGGCGACGATCCAGGCCTTGCCGGCCATCCTCCAGCGGCTGGAGGCCAGGGGATTGCGCCCGGTGACGGTGGACCGGCTGCTCGAGGCCCTCCAGGCGGCGGCTCCGGCGGCCCCCGAGGGGGCCGGGGCCGGGCAGGCTCCGGGGACGGGGGATGCCTCCCGGGCCGGCCCGGCGTCGCCAGCGGCGGCGGGTGGCCAGGCCGGTGCCGCGGCCGCAGGGGACAGCGGTTGACCAGCTGGGACCGCCGGGACCCAGGGGCTTCCGCGGCGCGACGGTTTCCGGTCCCTTCCGCAGGATTGGGCTTCGCCCCTCGCGAAGCATCGGGGGAAGGGGGGAGCGGCGTGACCGTCTACCTGAACTACATCAACGGCCGCTGGACCGAACCCCGTTCGGGGCGTTACACCGACAACATCAACCCGGCGACGGGGGAGGTCCTGGGCCGGGCGGCCCTGGGCACCGAGGAGGATGTGGCCGAAGCCGTCGCCGCCGCCAAG
>DATCLH010000332.1:0-3900 GCA_036564035.1 Thermaerobacter sp. | reverse complement strand
GGGTAGCGCCCTCGCCTGCGCGGTTTCGGCAGCCCTGGCGGGGTGGCTGGTGGCCGTGGCCTGGCCCGAGCTACGGCAGGCCGTTGGCCGCCGCGGGCGCGGCGCGGCAGACGATCCCGGCGGCGCGGAGCGTATCAGGGGCAACCCGGGGTGGGGACGGCGGCCCGTGGCCATGTTGGTCTCGGCCGGCTTCGGGCCCGGGTCAAGGCGGCGATACCGGGCGCGCAGCGACGGGGCGGCGGAAGCGCTGGAGGGGCTCCTGGTCACGGTCATCGCCCACCTTCAGGCTGGGCGGCCGTTGCGTCAGGCCTGGATCGAAGCGGCGCGGGAGACGACCTCACCGGCCCTTGAGCCGGCGAAGGGCGCCTTCCTGGCGGGGATGGGGGCGGGGATGTCGCTGGAGGAAGCCCTCGCCCTGTGGCATCGAGCCACGGGCCTTCGCGCCCTGCGGCGCTGCCAGGCCGTGGCCGCCGCCCACCGGCGGACGGGCGGCGACGTGACCGGCCCCATGTTGGCCATCATCCATCGCTTGCGGGAGCAGCGCTTGGGTTGGGCCGATCTCGCAGCCCGCACGGCGGAGGCACGGCTCTCCGCCCGCCTGCTGGCGGTCCTGCCGGCGGCGGTGACGGGTTACGCCCTGCTCATGGACCCCGCCTTTCTCACGCCGCTTTGGGACGATCCGATGGGACGTTGGGGCCTAGGGTACGGCGTCGTTTCCTGGTTCACCGGTTTGTACCTCCTGGGCCGCCTCACCGGCCGGTTGGCCGCTGCAGGAGAGGGGTGACGGGATGACGGGTTACGTGTTGGGCGGGCTCGCCGCCCTGGCCGGCGGAGCCGGATTCTGGTGGGCCGCAGAGCGCTGGGGAAGGGCGCTGGGCTGGTGGCGCCGGATGGGCGGCCTCCCGGCCCACCCCCGCCTGGCCCGGGCGCCCGGCCACCTGAGCGCCCTGGTGGAACGCTGGCCGTGGCCGGCCCGGCCGCCGGCCGACACCGACCTGATCCTCCTTCTGCGGCGCGCCGGCTGGCATCGTTGGGCGCCCGAGGACCTGATGGGCTGGGCATGCCGTGCCCTGGGGCTGGCGTCCTGGACCGGCGCCGCGGCCGGCGCCCTTGTCACCTTCCTCGCTACGGCTGCCGGGAGCCGCACGCTGGGCCTGCTGCTGCTGCCGGTGGTGGGGTATCTGGGCGGTCGCCGGATCTTCCTCACGGCCCTGGCCGCCGCGGGGCGCCGGCGCGCCAACCAGGTCCGCCGGGGAATGCCCGGGTGGCTTGAGGACATCGCCCTGGCCGCCCGCGGCGGTCTCAGCCTGCGACAGGCCGTGGAGGTCGCCAACGACGTGGGGGAGGGCCCCTTGATCGAGGACGCCCGCGATGCCTTCGCCCGGATCCGGGCGGGCCAGCCGCTCCGGTTGCCGCTGCTGGAGCTTGCCCAGCTCTACCCCGAACCGGAGGTCACCGTTGCCTTGCGTACCCTGGTCGAAGCCGAGGCCCGGGGATTGCCCCTCGCGCAAACCCTGGACGAACAGGTGCGCCTGATGCGGGCCCTGGCGGCCCGGCAGTGGCAGCGCCAGGCCGATAGCCTGCCGTTCTGGCTCACGGTGATCACCATGGGCCTGTTGCTGCCGCCCGTCCTGGTCGTGGTGCTGTTGCCCAACGTGATCCAGTTCCTGCGCCTCTACCACTGAAACCGGAAAGGGGGTGGGACGGTTCCAGCCCGCGTGGGGTCCTCCGGCGCGGGATCGGTGGCCCCGCGCCCGGAGGTGCGGGCTGGCGACGGCGCCACCGGGAGCGTGAAAACCCTGTTGAAGGAGGCGGGACGCGGTGATATGGACGGCGATGCGCATGGCAGCGGCGACGGCCGGCCGCTGGCGGTGGTGGCGCCAGCTGACGGCCGCCTGGGGCGACGAGACCGGGGCGGCCTCGGCCGAATACGCACTGTTGCTCGCCCTGGTCGTCATCGTCCTCATCACGGCGCTGACCGATCTGGGCAGCGCGATCCAGGGGAGGCTGGAGGAGATCACCAGCGCCCTGAGCGAGGCCGGCGGCTGACGGCCCGCCGCCGGGGCGGGGACCAGGGGGCCGCGGCGGCCGAGTTCGTCCTGGTGGTCGGGCTGTTGGCGACGCTGATCTTCGGCCTCTTTGACCTGACGGTGATCCTCAACCGGCAGATCGTCCTGGTGCAGGCGGCCCGGGAAGGGGTGCGCCGGGCCATCGTCGAGGGCGGCGATACACCGGAGGTTCGCCAGGTGATCGCGCGGCAGCTCGAAGCCGGTGGCATCGATCCGCAGGCCGTGACGGTTGCCATCGAACCGCGGCGCCCTGCCTATGGGAGCCCGCTGTCGGTGGAACTGCGCTTCACGGCGCGGCCGGTGACGCCGGTGTTATCCAGGCTGGTGCCCGGCGGCATCCCGCTGCGCATCCGCATGGACGGTCGCAACGAGCGGATCCGGCCGCCCGGCACGTGACCGGGGCCCGTCCCAGCGAAGGCGGTCGTGCCGGCCCTGCCCCGCCAGGGATCGAGGGCTGGTCGTGCGTCCCGGCCGGTCGCACCGGCCGGGACGCCGACCGGGGCCCACCCGCCCGGAGGGTTGCCGGCCCGCGCCCAACGTTTCAGGATTTCACAGGGGGTCCGAAGGCCCGCGAATGCCTGGAGAAGGGGTTGTGCGCAGGAGTCGTGGGGAGGGGCCAGCCGTGGCAGGAGATCGCCCGGAACAGCGAGGGACGCGAACGCCTGCGGCCCGGCGACCGCCGGGGCGGCAGCAGCGGGACCGGCGGTCGGACCGGGGGAGCCGACCCGCTCAACGGGGAGCGGTGGCCGCCGCCTTCCTCCTGATCATGCCCGTCATCCTGGCCGGATTGGGACTGGTTCTCGACGGGAGCCGGCTGGTGGTCACCCGGGCCAGGGCCCAGGCCGTGGCCGACTTCGCCAGCCTCGCCGGGGCCCAGGAGATCGATGAGGAGGCCTTCGCCCGGGGCGAACCGTCGTTGCTCGAACATGGGGCGGCGGCGACGGCCCGCCGCTGGGCGGCGCAGGGCCTGCAAGAGGCCTTCGGTCCCGGCATCGCCAGCCGGACCCGTATCGAGGTCGAGGTGATCAATGCAACCCCCCAGGCCCCGCGGCGCCACCCGTGGAGCGGCCGCCGGGTAGACGACCCGACGGTCGCCGTCCGCTTGACGGTTCCGGTGGACCTGGCGTGGCGCCCTGGCGCCGGAATCGTGCCGGTGACCGTGGCGGCGGATGCCAGCGTGACCCAGGTCCGGTAACGGACTCGTCCCCGTTACCCTTGAAACCACCCGTCATCCTTGAAACCAATTCTTGTGCCCGCTCTTGTGCCCGATGAGCGTCGCCTTGGATGGATTGAGGAACGGGTGCCTTTGTATGCCAACGTAACGGGAGTCGTCAGAGGTCGCCTTCCTTCCGGCGGATGCCGAGCGTACCATCCCCATCCCTGTTGCGACGCCCGACGTAACCCTTGATATCTACCCCTTTGCACGTTTTTGCCTTAGGGTTTTCCCCTCGCCATCCATCCCATGGGGCCTGCCGGCGCACGCCAAACCGATGCATCCCGTTGTCACGGGCATGCAGCCCGTTTCGTCGACTCTTGTCCGTTGGCTCAACCGAACCCTGGAAAAGGCATCGAACTGGGAACGTGGGACGACCCTTGTTCCGATGATCCATGTCGTCAAAGACGCATGGCGAACGGATGGCGGCATCGGTTGGTTGGATGGCGTCTCTCCGAAAAGGCATCTCCCTGAATTCCCGTCATGGACGACCCATCATGGAATTTCGGTACAACCCGGATGGTACACCCTTGTTATATTTTCAGGCCGCGTATAATATACACGGGAAGTCCAAATCCGGTTAGGAGTGTGATGGTCGGTGGCCATCGAATGGCTCCG
>DATCLH010000331.1:0-1640 GCA_036564035.1 Thermaerobacter sp. | reverse complement strand
GGCATAGTCTGCCCGGCCCCGTCAGCCGGCGGCCCGCCACCCTCTGGCACCCCGTCCAGAGGGGGACACCCGGGGCGCCCGCGGCGCGCCGGGCTGCAAGCCCGGGCCTCCCGGCGGAAACCCCGCGCGGCAGGTCGGGATCTCCCGGGCGCTGGAACCTGAAAAAAACCGCCCCGGGGCGCGGGAAGGCCGGCGCAAAAAGGTCCATGGCCGGGCCCGGGGAGCCACGGTGGCTCGGGCCGCCCGGGCCCGGGGAAGTCGCGGTCTTGCAGGCCGTTCGAGCCGGTGGCGCGATGGCTGGCCTGGCCGGAAGGCCGCACCAGGGCCCCGGCGAGGATAGGCGAGGATAAGCGTGCGGCCGCACGGGAGACCTTAAGGAGGCGGAAACGGAGGGATGTGCCGGTGACGGGACCGCGGGACGGAACCCGGGACGGAATGGGCGCGCGCGGCAACCTGGGCCGCCTCCCCGATGAGCACCGCCGCGGCGGGCGGCGGCCGGTCCGGCTCGGCGGCTGGGAGCCGCTGCGGCCCGGAGGAGGCCCGCCCCCCGTGGCGGCCAGGCCCGGCCCCGGCGCGGGCGATGCCGCCCCCCACCGGGCGGCCGATTCCGGGACCCGCGGCGCGGCGGCGCCGCCCGAGGACGGGCCTGCCGTGCCCATGGCGTCCGCCGCCGCTGCGGCGGGAGCCGCGGGCCTGGTGCGCACGGACCTGGCCCTGGAGGCCATCGGCACCAGCCAGCCCCTGCCCGGCGTCCAGGTCCAGGAGGAACGGGGCCAGGGGTACGTGGTCACCCGGGTGACCGTCACCAGCCCCGAGGCCGCCCGCCGCCTGGGCAAGCCCCCGGGCCGCTACGTCACCATCGAATCCCCGGGCTTCCGCAAGCGGGACCGGGAATTGCAGGAGCGGGTCGCCAACGTCCTGGCGCGGGAGCTGGCGGCCATGCTGCCCGACCGGCCCGACGCCTCGTTCTTCGTCGTCGGGCTGGGCAACTGGAACGCCACGCCCGACTCCCTGGGGCCCGAGGTGGTCCACCGGCTGCTGGTCACCCGCCATCTCCAGGACTACGTGCCCGAGGACCTGAAGGGGGGCCTGCGCTCGGTGGCCGCCCTGGCGCCCGGCGTCCTGGGCCTGACGGGCATCGAGACCGGGGACGTGATCCGGGGGATCGTCCAGCAGATCCGGCCGGACATGGTGATCGCCGTCGATGCCCTGGCCGCCCGCAACATCGAGCGGATCATGACCACCATCCAGATCGCCGACACCGGCATCTACCCGGGATCGGGCGTCGGCAACCACCGGGCGGCCGTGACCCGGGAAACCCTGGGCATCCCCGTGATCGCCATCGGGGTCCCCACGGTGGTCCATGCCCATACCATCGCCTACGACACCCTGGACGCCTTGACCCGCTCGCTCCAGTCCCAGTCGACCCTCTTCCGCACCCTGGGCCAGATGCCCGAGCCCGACAAGCGGCGCCTGATCGAAGAGGTCCTGGGGCCGGCGGTGGGCGACTTGATGGTGACCCCCAAGGAGATCGACGTCTTCGTGGAAGAGATGGCCACCGTGGTGGCCAGCGGCCTCAACGCCGCCCTCCACCCGCGGCTCGATGAGATCGACCTCTCCCCCGTCTTCGCCTGATCCGC
>DATCLH010000330.1:0-8128 GCA_036564035.1 Thermaerobacter sp. | reverse complement strand
GGTCCTGCTCCTGCCCCTCCTGATCCCGGGCAGCACGTACATCCACTATCTCGTGGCCCTGATGGCCATCTGGGGCATCGCCGCCCTGGGGCTCAACCTGCTGATCGGTGTGGCCGGCCAGATCTCCCTGGGCCACGCCGGGTTCATGGCCATCGGATCCTACACCGCGGCGCTGCTGGCGGCCAAGGCAGGGGCCTCCTTCCCCGTGGCCCTGCTGGGGGCGGCGGCGGTGACCGGCGCCGTGGGCTTTCTCATGGGGCTTCCCGCCCTGCGGCTCCACGGGCACTACCTGGCCCTGGCCAGCATCAGCTTCGGCGCCGCCGTGCCCGAGATCGTCCTTCAGTGGGACACCCTGACCGGTGGCCATGCGGGCGTGCTGGTGCCCCGCCCCACCCTGGGACCGTGGCAACTGGCCACGGAGCGCCACGTCTACTACCTGGCGTGGGTCACGGCCTTCCTTCTCATGGTCCTGGCGGCCAACCTGCTGCGTTCCCGGATCGGCCGGGCCTTGATGGTCCTGCGGGAGAGCGATGTGCTGGCCCAGTCCCTGGGGATCAACCTGGTCACGTACAAGACCCTGGCCTTTACCGTCAGCGCCGTCTATGCCGGCATCGCCGGCGGCCTCTACGCCTACCTGGTCGGATTCATCAGCCCCTTCGACTTCACCCTCACCTCGTCCATCGGCCTTGTGGCCATGATCGTCTTCGGCGGGCTCGCCTCGGTGCCGGGCTCCTTCCTGGGGGCAGCGGCGCTGACGGCGCTGTTGCAGACCTTCAGCCGGATGCCGGGGTGGCTGTCCATCATCGAAGGGGCCATCATCGTCCTCTTCGCCATGTTCCTTCCCGGGGGCCTGGTCTCGATCCCGGCGCGGTGGCGGGCCGCCTTCAGCCGCCGGCGGGCCCGCCGGGCGGGTGGGGCGGAGTCGCCGGTGGCGGCCGCCGCGATGGCGGCCACGGCGGCACCGCCTGGGGAGGGGGGTGGGCGCGGTGGCCCTTTTAGCCGTTGAGGGGCTGACCGTCCGCTTCGGCGGGCTGGTCGCCCTCTCCGACGTGGACCTGTCGGTGGAGGAAGGGACCATCCACGGGCTCATCGGCCCCAACGGGGCGGGTAAGTCGACGCTGTTCAATGTGCTGAGCCGGTTCGTCCAGCCCAGTGCGGGCCAGGTGCGCTTCGACGGCCGGGATCTGCTGCGCGTGCCGCCCCACGGGGTGAGCGGGCTCGGCATGGCCCGGACCTTTCAGAACGTCCTGCTCTGCCAGCGACTCACCGTGCTGGACAACGTGCTCACAGGCCTGCACGTCCGGCTGCCCGTCTCCTTCTGGGGCGCCGCCCTGCGCCTGCCGGCGTCCGTCCGGGCCGAGGCCGAGGCCCGTGCCCGGGCGATGGAGGTCCTGGAGTGGGTGGGCCTGGCCCCGTGGGCCCACCGGCGGGTGGCCGAACTGCCCTTCGGCGCCCAGAAGCGGGTGGAACTGGCCCGGGCGCTGATCGGCCGGCCCCGGCTCCTGCTGCTGGACGAGCCGGCCGCGGGGCTGGCCGACGCCGACCGGCGGCAGATGGCGGCCCTGATCGCCCGGCTGCGGGACGAGCGGGGCACCACGGTGGTGATGGTGGAGCACGACCTGGGTCTGGTGATGGACCTGTGCGAGAAGGTCACCGTGCTGGACTTCGGGCGGGTGATCGCCGAAGGCCCGCCGGAGGCGGTGCGCCACGATCCCGCGGTGATCGCCGCCTACATCGGCCGGGCTGGCGAGGCCGGGGCCGCGGGGGCCGGTTCGTCCGGGTGAGGACCGGGGGGAGCCATGGTGCTGGAACTGAGGGATGTCCACGTCGCATACGGCAGCGTGCAGGCCCTGGCGGGGGTCTCCCTGCGGGTCGAGGCGGGCGAGCTGGTGGCCCTGCTGGGGCCCAACGGGGCCGGCAAGTCGACTACCCTGCGGGCCATCTCGCGGCTGGTCCCGCTGGCCAGGGGGTCGATCCTGCTGGACGGGGGGGTGCCCCTGCACCAGCGGGCTCCCGAGGCCGTGGTCCGCCTCGGGGTGGTGCAGGTGCCCGAGGGGCGGCAGATCTTCCCCGAGCTGACGGTGGAAGAGAACCTTTGGGCCGGCGCCTTCACCCGCCGCAACCGGGCTGCGATCCGCCGGGATCTGGAGGCGGTATACCAGCGGTTCCCGCGGCTGAAGGAGCGGCGGCACCAGCTGGGCGGGACCCTCTCCGGCGGCGAGCAACAGATGCTGGCCATCGGCCGGGCGCTGATGGCGCGGCCCCGGCTGCTCCTCCTGGACGAACCGTCCATGGGCCTCTCGCCCCGCCTGGTGGAAGAGGTCTTTGCCATCATCGACGGCCTGCACCGGGAGGGCGTGGCCATCCTGCTGGTGGAGCAGAACGCCCACATGGCCCTGCAGGTGGCCGACCGGGCGTACGTGCTGGAGAACGGCCGGGTCGTCCTGGCGGGGACGGCCCGGGATCTGGCCTCGCGGGAGGACGTGTGGGGCGCCTACACGGGCCTGCGGGGCGGTGCCGGCAGCGCCTTGGGATGAAGGTGGTGGATCTCGCGCCGGAGGCCCGGCGCCCCTGGCTCCGGCCAGGCCGTTGCTACGGGAGGCGGACGGTCCGGGTACGGGAGGACCGGCATCCGGCAGGATGAGCCGGAGAAACATGGAAATCAGGAGGCTGGAGGTGTCTCCCGCATGGATTTCGCCCTGACGCCGGAACAGAAGATGATCGTCGAGACGGTGCGGGAGTTCGTCAAACGCGAGCTGATGCCGCTGGAGCGGGAGATGCAGCGGGCGGAGCTGGAGGGCCGGCGCTTCCCCGACCCCGAGACCCACCGGCAACTGCAGCTCAAGGCCAAGGAGATCGGCCTCTGGGGGCTCATGACTCCGCCCGAGTACGGCGGGGCCGGGTTCGACTACGTGACCACCTGCCTGATCCTCATGGAGACGGCCAAGAGCTTTGTCCCCTTCAACTACGGCGGCTCGGCCGACAACATCCTCTTCGCCTGCAACGAGGAGCAGAAGAAACGCTACCTGATCCCCACCATCAACGGCGAGCGGCGGAGCTGCTTCGCCCTGACGGAGCCCACCGCCGGGTCCGATGCCACCAACATCCGCATGACGGCGGTGAAGGACGGGCGCGAGTGGGTCTTGAACGGCGAGAAGATCTTCATCACCGGGGGCCTGGAGGCCGACTTCGCCATCGTCTTTGCCGTCACCGACAAGGAGAAGGGCGCCCGCGGCGGCATCACCTGCTTTTTGGTCGACCGGGAGATGGGGTGGAAGTCCTACCCCATCGCCACCATGGGCGGCTGGAGCCCGGCCCGCCTGGTGTTCCAGGACGTGCGGGTGCCGGAGGAGAACATCCTGGGGGAGATCGGCCGGGGCTTCGAGCTGGCGATGAAGTGGATCGGCAACGGCCGGGTGCTGATCCCGGCCCGGGCCGTGGGCCAGGCGGAGCGGCTGCTGCAGATGGGCGTCGACTACGCCCGCCAGCGGGTGGCCTTCGGCCATCCCATCGGGGAATACCAGGCGATCCAGTGGATGCTGGCCGACAGCGCCGTCGAGATCCAGCAGGTCAAGTGGCTGGTGCTTCACGCGGCCTGGAAGGCGGACCAGGGCAAGGACGTGCGCCACGAGGCGTCCATGGCCAAGCTGGCCGGCGCCAACATGATCTGGCGGGTGGCCGACCGGGTGATGCAGATCCACGGGGGCATGGGCTACACCAAGGAGATGCCCATCGAGCGGGTGTTGCGGGACGTGCGGGTCTACCGGATCTACGAGGGCACCGACGAGATCCAGCGCCGGACCATCGCCCGCAACCTGCTGCGCGATGTGGTGCGCATCGGTACGTGGGACTGAGCCGGGGAAGGGCGGGCCGGAACCCGCCCGGACCGGCTCGGGACCCGACGGAGGGGGGCCGCGGCATGGCCATCGACCGTTCTTTGATCGGTAAGGAATCGCCCGAAGAGGTCTTCGAGGTGGAAAAGGGCGCCATCCGCAAGTTCGCGGAGGCCATCGGCGATCCCCACCCCGCCTTCCGCAGCGGGGAGATCGCCCCGCCCACCTTCCCCACCACCTTCCGCATGGGGATCCCCGGGGTGAACCTGGAGCTCAGCCGGGTCCTCCACGGGGAACAGGAGTACCGGTACCGGCGTCCCATCCGGGCGGGCGACGTCCTGCGGTGCAAGACCCGGGTGGCCGACGTCTACGAGCGGGAGGGCCGCCTGGGGAAGATGACCTTCCTGGTCACCGAGATCGAGGGGCGGGACGCGGCGGGCGAGCTGGTCTTCACGGGGCGGAGCACCATCATCGTGCGCTGAAGGGGGGCGTTGGGGTGAGCGAGCCGGCTTCCCTCAAGACGCCGGCGGTGCGGTGGGAGCCCGGGGTGGAACTCCCGCCGCTGGCCAAGGACCCCATCACCAAGGTCCAGCTGGTCAAGTACGCCGGCGCGTCGGGCGATTACAACCTGATCCACACCGACGACGAGACCGCCCGGCGGGTGGGCCTGGACGGCGTCATCGCCCACGGCATGCTGAGCATGGGCTTCCTCGGCCAGTACCTGGTCCACCTGGCGGGACCCGAGAACGTCCGCAGCCTCAAGGTCCGCTTCCGCCAGATGGTGCGGCCGGGGGACGTGCTGACCTGCAAGGGCCGGGTGGCCGAGGTGACGGAGGAACCCGGCGGCTGCCGGCGGGTCCGCCTGGAGGTGTGGGCGGAGAACCAGAAGGGCGAGGCGGTCACCACCGGCGAGGGCGAGGTGCTGGTGCCGGCCGGTTCGTCCTGACGGGGCAGCGTCGTCCTGACGGAGCAGCGAGGGAAAGGAGGATCCGGATGCGCTTTGCCGATCGGGTCGCCCTGGTCACCGGCGGCGGCCGGGGCATCGGCGCCGCCACGGCCCTGCGGTTCGCCCGCGAGGGGGCGGCGGTGGTGGTGTCCGACGTCGACGAGGGGCCGGCGGAGGAGGTGGCCTCCCAGATCCGCCAGGAGGGCGGCAAGGCCCTCGGCGTGGCCTGCGACGTCCGCGACCGCGGGCAGGTCGAGGCCATGGTGCAGAAGGCCGTGGAGACCTTCGGCCGGCTGGATTTCCTGGTCACCTGCGCCGGGATCATCCGCGACAACCTGATCCACAAGATGACCGACGACGACTGGGACGGGGTCATCGACACCCACCTCAAGGGCACCTTCCTCTGCGCCCAGGTGGCCCAGCGGGTGATGGTACCCCAGCGGTACGGGAAGATGGTCTTCCTCTCGTCCACCTCGGCCCTGGGCAACCGCGGCCAGACCAACTACTCGGCCGCCAAGGCGGGGATCCAGGGCATGGCCCGGACCCTGGCCATCGAGCTGGGTCCCTTCAACATCAACGTCAACGCCGTGGCGCCGGGGTTCATCGAGACGCGGATGACCCGGGCCGTGGCGGAACGCACGGGGGTCGACTTCGAGGAGCTGAAGAAGGCCGCCGCCGAGCGGACGCCCCTGCGCCGGGTGGGCCAGCCCGAGGACGTGGCCGGCGTCATCGCCTTCCTGTGCAGCGAGGATGCGAGCTACGTCTCGGGCCAGGTGATCTACGTCCGCGGCGGTCCCTGAGGACGAACCGGCTCCCGCAGGGCGGCCCCGGCGGCATCCCGCGGCCGGGGCCGCCGGCTTTTGCGGATGCCACCGGCGGCGGCGTTTTCCCAGTTACCAGGAACGGCAGGCCCGGGGCCGCATTGGCGGGTGCCGGCGTCGTGCGGGGCCGCCGGCCGGCCGCCACAGGGCCGTCGCCACGGGGCCTGCCGGCTCCCGATGATGGACTGCAGGGGATGATACCAACGTTGCGCTCTACAGCTGCCGACCGGCTGCCCGAGCGGCCGGTGGAAGAGAACTGCTGGGAACTGGCGCCCGGCCTCTACCGCATCCAGCTGCCGCTCCCGTGGGACGTCCCCTTCGTCAATGCCTACCTGATCGAGGCCCCCGGCGGGTGGATCCTGGTGGACGCCGGGGTGGGGACGCCCGCCAGCCTGCGGGCCCTGGGCTGGGCGCTGCGGGCGGCCGGGGTGCCCGAGGGCGGCCTGGCCGCCATCCTGCTCACCCACCGCCACCCGGACCACGCCGGCGACGTGATCGCCGTAGGGCGGCGGTGGGGTGGGGCCGTGTACGTCCACCCCGCTGACATGGACCTGGACCGGGTCGACCCGGCCGCGTTGGAGGCCTGGATCCGCCTGACGGGCATGCCCGCGGAGGTCATGGACACCCTGCTGCGCCGAGCCGAGCGGATGCCCCTGCCCGGCGATGTCGTGCCGTATCCCCAGGTGCCTCCCCTGGCCGGCGGCGATGGGGCGCCAGCATCCCCAGCCTGCGGCGACGGGGAAGGGGCAACGGGGGCCGGGGGTCGCGGGGAGGTGGCGGGGACCGCTGGCGGTGGTGGGGACGTCACGCGGGGGACCCGAAGGGAGGGCGATGGGGCGCCCAGCCACGGGGCGGCGAGCCGCGGCGCCCGGGAGATCTCGCGCCGTGCTCCCGGCGGGGCGGAGGTGGCGGGGCAGGCGGCAGGCCAGGCGGCAGGCCGCAAGATCAGGCTCTTGCCCGTGGCTTCCTTCTCCGTTGCCGGCCTGGAGCTGGAGGTGGTCCACGTCCCTGGCCATGCCCCCGGCCACGTCATGCTGCACGTCCCCGCCAAGGGGTGGGTGCTGACCGGGGATCACGTGCTGCCCCGGGCGGGGATCAACGTTTGGGCCAATCCGGCCGGCCCCGCCGACCCCCTGGGGGCCTATCTGGACAACCTGGCGGCCGTCGAGCACCTGGATCGGCTCTGGGGGATCGGAGGGCCCGGCGAGGTGGAGGGACGGCCTGGGCCCGGCCTGGTTCTTCCGGGACACGGGTTGCCCTGGCGGGGGCCCATGAGGCCCCACGCCGCCGCCCTGGTCGAGTGGCACCAGCAGGCCGCCCTGGCCCTGCGGGACCGCTTGCCGGACGAACCCGGCCCCACGGCCTTCGAGATCGTGGCCGCCCGGCGCCCCGACGACGCCCGCCAGAAGCCCCACCGGTTGCGCGGCGCCGTGGCGGAGACCCTGGCCTTCCTGTTGTGGCTCGAGGGCCAGGGACTGGCGGGCCGCCGGGGCGAGGCGCCGGCCCGCTGGTACCGGCTACGCGGTCGGGATTGAGGACCTCAGGCGCCCTCCTTCCCTATCCCTCCGTCTCCGGACCATGGTGGCATGTCCGGCAAGGCAGGCTCATAGACATGCATCGGGGTCGTCCATCCCACCCCGGCGGCTGGGGGCGCCGGGGGAACGGCACGGGGGAAGACGTCGGGCGATCCCGATTTCGGCGGCACGAGGCCGCCCGCCAGCGGGGGTGTGATCCATGGGCCGCACGGTGAACACCGTGACGGGGCCGGTTCGTCCCGAGGACCTGGGCAAGACCCTGGTCCACGAGCACTTCGTCTTCGGGTACCCCGGATTCCACGGGGACCTGACCGTCGCCCCCTACGACCGGCAGCGGGCCTTGGAGGTCGGGCTCGATGTGGCCCGCCGGGTGATGGCCTGCGGCGTGAAGACAGTCGTCGACGCCACGCCCAACGACTGCGGCCGGGATCCCGAGCTTTTGCGGGAGATCAGCGAGCGGACGGGCCTGCAGATCATCTGCTCGACGGGCTACTACTACGAGGGCGAGGGCGCGCCGGCCTACTTCAAGTTCCGCCGGGCCTTCGGCAACGCCGAGGAAGAGATCTACGAGATGTTCATGCGGGAGATCACCGAGGGCATCGGCGGTACCGGCATCAAGGCGGGCGTCATCAAGCTGGCCTCCAGCAAAGGCGTGATCACCGAGTACGAGCAGATGTTCTTCCGCGCCGCCGCCCGCGCCCAGCGGGAGACGGGGGTGCCCATCATCACCCACACCCAGGAGGGCACCATGGCGCCGGAGCAGGCCGAGCTGCTGGTCCGGGAGGGCGCCGACCCGCGGCGCATCATGATCGGCCACATGGACGGCAACACCGACATCGCCTACCACCTGGCGACCCTGGCCCACGGCGTGTTCATCGCCTTCGACCGGTACGGAATCCAGCGGTTCGTGGGCATGCCATCGGACGAAGCGCGCAACGCCGTGGTCAGCGGCCTCATCGCCCTGGGCTACGCGGATCGCCTCATGCTCTCCCA
>DATCLH010000329.1:0-8722 GCA_036564035.1 Thermaerobacter sp. | reverse complement strand
TTCGGCCTGGAGGAGCCGCTCAACCAGCTCTACGACTACCTGGAATCGGCGGCCCGGCGGCTGGAGGTGCGCAAGCGGATCCTGCTGCTCATGGGCCCCGTGGGCGGCGGCAAGTCGACCATCGTCACCCTGCTCAAGCGGGGGCTCGAGCGGTACACGCGGACGGAGGAGGGGGCGGTCTACGCCCTCAAGGACTGCCCGATGCACGAGGAACCCCTGCACCTGATCCCCGAGCCCCTGCGGCCCCAGGTGAGCCAGGAGCTGGGCGTCCACATCGAAGGCAGCCTGTGCCCCGTCTGCCGCTACCGGCTGGAGGAGGAGTTCGGCGGGGACATCGAGCGCTTCCCCGTCCAGCGGATCGTCTTCTCGGAGGCGGGCCGGGTGGGCATCGGCACCTTCACCCCCTCCGACGAGAAGTCCCAGGACATCGCCGAGCTGGTGGGGTCCATCGACCTCAGCACCGTGGGCGAGTACGGCACCGAGTCCCACCCCCTGGCCTACCGGTTCGACGGCGAGCTCAACGTGGCGAACCGGGGCCTGATGGAGTTCGTCGAGCTCCTCAAGGCCCAGACCGAGTTCCTCTACGCCCTGCTGACCCTCTCCCAGGAGCAGTCCATCAAGACCGGCCGCTTCGCCATGATCTACGCCGACGAGGTGGTCATCGGCCACACCAACGAGGCCGAGTACCAGGCCTTCGTCAAGAACGAGCGCAACGAGGCCCTGATCGACCGGATGATCCTGATCAAGGTGCCGTACAACCTGCGCCTCTCCGAGGAGGTGAAGATCTACCGCAAGCTTCTGGCCGAGAGCGACCTCCAGGGCGTCCACATCGCCCCCCACACCCTGGAGGTGGCGGCCATGTTCGCCATCCTGACCCGTCTGGAGCCACCCAAGCACCCCAACCTGACCCTGATGAAGAAGCTGCGGCTCTACGACGGCCAGCCGGTGGAAGGCTTCAGCGCCCGGGACGTGCGGGAGATGCGGGAGGCCGCGGAGCGGGAGGGGATGACGGGCGTCTCGCCCCGTTACGTGATCAACTGCCTCTCCAGCGCGGTGATCCGGGCGGAGAACCGCTGCCTCGGGCCCCTGGCCGCCCTGCGGGCGCTGCGGGACGGCCTGGATCACCACACGGGGCTGACCCGGGAGCAGCGGGAGCGGTACATGAACCTGATCCACGAGGTGCGCCGGGAGTACGACGAGATCGCCAAGAACGAGGTGAACCGGGCCTTCGTCTACTCCTTCGAGGAGACGGCCCGCAACCTTTTCAACAACTACCTGGACCACATCGAGGCCTTCTGCAACAAGACCAAGCTGCGCGACCCCATCACCGAGGAGGAGCGGGACCCGGACGAGAAGCTGATGCGCTCCATCGAGGAACAGATCGGCGTGCCGGAGAGCGCCAAGAAGGCCTTCCGGGAGGAGATCCTGCTGCGCCTATCGGCCCTGGCCCGGCGCGGGCAGAAGTTCGACTACACCTCCCACGACCGGCTCCGGGAGGCCATCGAGAAGAAGCTGTTCAGCGACCTGCGCAATGTGGTGAAGATCACCACCTCGGCGGCCCACCCCGACGAGGAACAGCTGAAGCGGATCAACCAGGTGGTCCAGCGGCTGTGCGAGCGGCAGGGCTACTGCCCGGCCTGCGCCAACGAAGTGGTTCGCTATGTCGGACAGCTCCTGGGCCGCTGACCCGGGCGCCGGCGGTCCCGGCGGCACCGGTGCACCGGCGCCATGGGTGGCATCGGTGGCATCAGGTGGTGTCGGTGATATCGCTGGTATCGCTGGCACCGGTCCGCGATGGCACCGGGATGCGGATGGCGCCGTGCCGGTGGCACCGGTGGAACCGGCCCAGAGGGGACGCGCGGGAGCCTGCGGGCTCCCGCGCGTCCTTTCCGCCCGCCGGGGCGGGCCGGTTGGTGAGGCGTAGGGATCATCCGGCCGGCATCGGGATGCGCTGGTTCATCACCAGTTCGCTGGCCCGTCACTTCTGCTTGTACTGGGGCTCCTGCTGCTGGATCTGCTGCAGGCGCTGCTTCAGGCCGTTGACGGTCTGCTCCATCTGATTGGTCAGGTCCCGGAACAGCTGCTTGGCCTGCTGGTCCTGGGTCTCCAGCTGGTAGCTCTTCAGGTCCGCCAGGATGCTCTCGGCGTTGGCCAGGGTCTGCTGCATCTTCAAGCCGACCGTCACGCCGCTCACCTCCCGGGACTAATGTCGGCCGGCGGGCCCCGGGCCATGTCCGGCAATGGCTTGCGGCGATGGCGACGGCCGTGCGGCCCTGGTTTGGCCCCCTTCGTCCTGGATGGGGAGGACAAAGGGTGGGGCCCCTGCGCTACCATGAAAGGGTCGAGGCGCCCCGGTGGGTGCGGACGCCGCTGGGGCGGGTCGCGGGGCCCGGTAGGCCGGCGGCGCCCGGCGGGCGGCGGGGCCCGGCAGGGCGGCGGGGGCCGGTGGCCGCGAGGCTGCGCCCAGGCGGCGTCCGGCTTGGACAAGCGAGTCTGGCGGGCGGGGAGGGCGAGGGATGAAGCGGATCGCGCTCTTGACCAGCGGCGGCGACGCCCCGGGGATGAACGCGGCCGTGCGCGCCGTGGTGCGGCGCGCGCTGGCGGCCGGCTGCGCGGCCATCGGGGTCCAGGAGGGCTACGCCGGCCTGATCGACGGCCGCATGGAGGAACTGGACCACCGGGCGGTGGGCGACATCATCCACCGCGGCGGGACGATCCTGCGCACCGCGCGCAGCGAGGCCTTCCGCACACCAGAGGGCCAGGAACGGGCCCTGGAGCAACTGCGCCGGCACGCCATCGACGGGCTGGTGGCCATCGGCGGCGACGGCACCCTGCGCGGCGCCCTGGCCCTGCACCGGCGGGGCGTCCCCGTGGTCGGGATCCCGGCCACCATCGACAACGACCTGGCCGGCACCGACGTCACCATCGGCTTTGACACGGCCGTCAACACCGTCCTGGAGGCGATCAACCGGGTGCGGGATACGGCCACCGCCCACGGCCGCACCTTCGTCATCGAGGTGATGGGCCGGCACAGCGGCCAGATCGCCCTCATGGCCGGCCTGGCCGGCGGCGCCGAGTCCATCCTCGTCCCGGAGGTACCCTACGACCTGGACGATGTCTGCGCGCGGCTGCTGCGCGGCCGCCAGCGGGGCAAGCGCCACAGCATCATCGTCGTCGCCGAGGGCGCGGCCCGGGGCTTCGAGGTGGCCCAGGCCATCGAGGCACGCACCGGCCTGGAGACCCGGGTGACGGTGCTGGGCCACATCCAGCGCGGCGGCACCCCCTCCGGCCGGGATCGCCTGGTCGCCAGCATCCTGGGGGCCGCGGCGGTGGAGGCGTTGCTGGCTGGCCGGTCGGGGGTCATGGTGGGCGTCCGCGGCGACGGCTGGGTGGCGACGCCCATCGAGGAGGTCCTGGCCACGCCCCGGCCCCTGCCGCCGGGCTGGATCGAGCTGGCCGAGGTCCTGGCCCGCTAGACGGTCCCACTCTCCCCTTGCCGAGGTGATGGCTGTGGAATACCGGCGGACCAAGATCGTCTGCACCCTGGGCCCGTCCACCGACGATCCCCAGGTCCTGCGCCGGATGCTGGAGGCCGGGATGGACGTGGCCCGGATCAACCTCTCCCACGGCACGGCCGCCGACCACCGGCGCCGGGTGGAGCTGTTGCGCCGGGTGGCCGCGGAGGTGGGCCGCGACGACGTGGGCATCCTCTTCGACACCCGGGGACCCGAGGTGCGGGTGGGGCCCTTGCCGGGCGGCGCCCTGGAACTGGCCGGCGGCCAGCGGGTCGCCCTGGTGGCCGCCGATCAGGCCGCCGCGCGGGGCGCCGGCGCCGAGGGGAGCGGGCCGGCCGGTGCGCCGGCCGGGGCCGGCGCACCGGGGGACGGCGGAGCCGGCGGCGGCGCCGGGGCGCCCCGGGCCGGTTCGTCCCAGGCCGGTTCCGTTCAGGGCGACGGGGAGACGGGCCCGGCGGGATGCCCGGTGATCCCCGTGTCCTACAGCCGGGTGGCCACCAGCGTCGGCCCGGGCGACCGGATCCTGCTGGACGACGGCAACCTGGTCCTGACGGTGGAGGAGTCCGACGGCGTCTACGTCTACTGCCGGGTCGACGCCGGCGGCCGGCTGCTCCAGGGCAAGAAGGCCACCCTGCCCGCGGAGAGCCTGGACCTGCCCTACCTGAACGAGGCCGACCGGGCCGACGTGCGCCTGGGCATCGAGCTGGGGATCGACTTCATCGCCGCCTCCTTCGTGCGCTCGGCCGCCGACGTCCACGCCCTGCGGCGGGTGATCGAGGAGGCGGGCGGCGACCAGTGGGTCATCGCCAAGATCGAGAACCGCCTGGGCGTGGAGCGGCTGGAGGAGATCCTGGCCAGCGCCGACGGCATCATGGTCGCCCGCGGCGACCTGGGCGTGGAGCTGCCCGTCGAGGACATCCCCCTGCTGCAGAAGCAGATCATCCAGGCGGCCAACCGGGCGGGCAAGCCGGTGATCACGGCGACCCAGATGCTGGAGTCCATGGTCCAGCACCCGCGGCCGACCCGGGCCGAAAGCACCGACGTGGCCAACGCCATCCTGGACGGCACCGACGCCGTCATGCTCTCGGCCGAGACGGCGGCGGGCCGCTACCCGGTGGAAGCGGTGGAGATCATGGCCCGCATCGCCCGGCGGACCGAGGCGGCCCTGGACTACGGCCAGCGCCTGGCCCGCACCGGTTTGGAGGAACACCGCACGGTCACCGACGCGGTGAGCTACGCCTCCTGCACCGCCGCCGAGAACCTGGGGGCGGCCGCCATCCTGACGGCCACCCAGTCGGGCTACACCTCCCGCATGATCTCCCGCCACCGGCCCCGCCAGCCCATCGTGGCCGTCACGCCCAGCCGGCGGGTGGCGCGCAAGCTGAGCCTGGTGTGGGGCGCCCGGGCCCTGGTGACGGCGGCCCAGAAGGACGTGGACGGCCTGATCGAAGAGGCCATGCGCGAGGCCGTCAAGGGCGGGTTCGTCCGGCCGGGGGACCTGGTGGTGATCACCGCCGGCGTGCCCGTCGGCCAGCCCGGCACGACCAACATGCTCCAGGTGCACACCGTGGGGCAGGCGGTCTTGCGGGGAACGGGGGTCGGCCAGGGTAGCCACACCGGCCCCGTGCGCATCGTCCGCGATCCGGAGGCGGCGGGGGCGTTCCACGGCGGCGAGGTCCTGGTGGCGGTGGCCACCGACCGCGACTTCATGCCCCTGATCGAGAAGGCCGGCGCCCTGATCACCGAAGAGGGCGGCCTGACCTCCCACGCCGCCATCGTCGGGCTGCACCGCGGCATCCCCACCATCGTCGGGGCGGCGGGGGCCCTGGAGACGCTCCAGGACGGCGAGACGGTCACCGTCGACGCCCGCCGCGGCCTGGTCTACCGCGGCTGGGCCCGGGTCGGGTAAGGGGGCCGGTGGGCGCGGCAACCCGGCGCCTGTTTCCGGATGAACCGGCGCCGCCCGCCGGGCCCGCACCCGTGGACGTGCCCATGGGCGGGCGGGCCGGCGGCCGGGCTCCCTGGCGGGCTGCGGCCGCGTTCGTCCGGCACGGCCTTCCGGCCGCTGGCCATGCGGGCTGGTACAATGGAGGCATGAAAGGGGGGACTCCACCGTGTCCGAGGTGACGCGGGAGCAGGTCCTCAGCGCCCTGGCGCAGGTCAAGGACCCCGAGCTCAACCGGAACCTGGTGGAACTGAACATGGTCCGCGACCTCCAGATCGACGGCGGTCGCGTGGAAGTGGAGATCGCCCTGACGGTGCGGGGCTGCCCGCTGCGCTATGAGATCAAGAAGGACGTGGAGTCCAAGCTGCAGGCCATCCCGGGTGTGACCGAGACGGTGGTCCACCTGGGCGCCATGACCGACGAGGAGCGGCAGCAGCTGATCGAGAAGTTCCGCCAGCCGCGCCAGCCCAAGTCGCGGATCATGGCCGACGACTCCCAGACGGTCATCCTGGCCATCTCCAGCGGCAAGGGCGGCGTCGGCAAGTCCACGGTGACGGCCAACCTGGCCGCGGCCCTGCGCGCCCTGGGATACAAGGTGGGCGTGCTGGACGCCGACATCTACGGCTTCAGCATCCCCGGCATGCTGGGCATCGAAGGGCGCAAGCCCGTCGCCTTCGACAAGGCCATCGTGCCCATCCCCGCCCACGGGATGCAGGTCATGTCCATGGGGTTCTTCGTCGACGCCGACACGCCCCTGATCTGGCGCGGGCCCATGCTGATGGGCGCCATCGAGCAGTTCCTGGCCGACGTGCTCTGGGACGATCTGGACTTCTTCCTGATCGACTTGCCGCCGGGAACGGGCGACGTGCCCTTGAGCATCATGCAGAAGCTGCCGCGGGCCCAGATCGTCGTGGTCACCACGCCCCAGCCCGCCTCGGTGACCGTCGCCCAGCGCACCGGCATCATGGCCCGCAAGGTCCAGCACGAGGTGCTGGGCGTCATCGAGAACATGTCGTACCTGGTGTGCTCGCGCTGCGGCGAGCGCCACGAGATCTTCGGCCGGGGCGGCGGCCAGCAGCTGGCGGAGAAGCTGGGCACGCGCCTGCTGGGCCAGCTGCCCATCCAGGAGGAACTGCGCGAGGCGGCCGACGCCGGCAAGCCCGTGGCCCTGTACGCCCCGGAGAGCCAGGTGGCCCGGGCCTTCCTGGACCTGGCGGGCCGCATCGCCGAGCTCACCCTGCCCGCCGAGCGGCTGGCCGCGGCCTCCCGCTGAGCGGGGCCGGACAAAACAGGGAAGGTGGAAGGGCCTTCCGGATCGAAATCCCCGATGGCTCGGCCGGCCCGCCGGCTCCATCGGCCCGCTCTGCCCGGTGGCGGCGGCCTCCGCCAACCGGGGGCGACCGGTGGCGGCGGGCCGGTTCACATCCGGGCCGGGCGCCCGCCCGGCCGGCGAATGGGGGATGGACGTGGGGAGCGAACCGATCCGGGGCACTGCCCGGCCGGGCCGGCCCGTGGCCTGGCGCCGGTGGCTGGGATGGGGCCTGGCCCTGCTGGTCGTGCTGGCCGTGGCCGCGTCGGTGGCCATTTCCTGGCAGGTGGGCCTGGGGCTGATCCACCCTGAGCGGGAGCCGGTGACCCAGGACCCTGGCAGCCGCGGCCTGGCTTTCGAGGACGTGACCTTCTCCAGCCGCGACGGCGTCCGCCTGGCGGGCTGGTTCCTCCCGGCGGCGGGCGGCGTGGCGCCCCGGACGGTGATCTTCGCCCACGGCTACGGGAAGAACCGGCTGCAGGACGACGTGCCGGCCCTGGACGTGGCGGAGGCCCTGGTCGGGGCCGGGTTCAACGTCCTGATGTTCGACTTCCGCAACAGCGGCGAGTCGGGCGGCGACCGCACCACCGTCGGCCAGGAGGAGGTGCAGGACCTGGTGGCGGCGGTGGAATGGGTGCGCCGCACCCACGGGCCGGACCAGGCCGTGGGCCTGCTGGGCTGGTCCATGGGGGCGGTGACGGCCATCCTGGCCGCCGGCGGTGGGGACGGGCCCGCCGTCCAGGCCGTGGTGGCCGACGCGCCCTTCTCCGACTTGCGGACCTACCTGGAGGAGAACCTCGCCCACTGGACCGGCCTGCCCGAGTTCCCCTTCAACTGGCTGATCCGCACGCTGCTGCCGCCCCTGGTCGACGTCCACCCCGAGCGGGTGCGGCCGGTGGAGGCCGTGGCCCGCATGGCCCCCACGCCCCTCCTGCTCATCCACGGGACCGCCGACACGGTGATCGGCCCCCACCATAGCCGCTACCTGGCCCTGGTCGCCGAGCGGTCGGGGGTGCCGGTGGAGCTGTGGGAGGTGGAGGGGGCGGGTCACGTCAAGGCCTACGCCACGGCGCCGGAGGCCTACCGGCAGCGGGTCACCGCCTTCTTCGACGCCCACCTGCGTTGAGCCGGCCCCCTTGGCCAGAACCCTGACCCGGTTCCCTTGGCCAGACCTAGAGCCCAGACCCCTTTGACACGCCGCCCGCCGGGCGGAACAATACCGGACAAGGACTCTGGCACGGCGACGGAGGAATGAGCCTTGTCCCTTTGGGTATGGAAGTTCGGCGGCAGTTCCGTGGCGGGACCCGAGCGCATCCGCCACGTGGCCCGGCGGGTGGCGGAGGCCCGCCGGGACGGCCATGACCTGGTGGTGGTCGTCTCCGCCATGGGGGACACCACCGACGACCTCATCGACCTGGCCCGGCAGCTCCATCCCGAACCCCCCGCCCGGGAACTGGACGCCCTGATGGCCACGGGTGAGCAGGCCAGCGCCGCCCTGCTGGCCATGGCCCTCGACGCCCTGGGCGTGCCGGCCCGCTCCTTCACCGGCTGGCAGGCGGGCATCCAGACCGAGGGCGCCCACGGCAGCGCCCGGGTGCGGGCCATCGCCCCGGAGCGGCTCCGCGAGGCCCTGGCGGCCGGGTTCGTCCCGGTGGTGGCGGGGTTCCAGGGCCTCAACGCCGAAGGCGCCGTGACCACCCTGGGTCGCGGCGGCTCCGACACCACCGCGGTGGCCCTGGCGGCGGCCCTCCGGGCGGACCGCTGCGAGATCTTCAGCGACGTGGAGGGCGTCTTCACCGCCGATCCGCGGGTGGTGCCCGAGGCCCGGCTGCTCCCCGTGATCTCCTACGACGAGATGATGGAGCTGGCGCGCCTGGGCGCCCAGGTGCTCCACCACCGGGCGGTCACCTGCGCCCAGCACCACGGCATCGTGATCCACGCCCGCTCCACCTT
>DATCLH010000328.1:0-6182 GCA_036564035.1 Thermaerobacter sp. | reverse complement strand
CGGCGCAGCAGCCGGTCGGTGCGCCAGTCCTTGGCCAGTTCCACCGCGGCCCGGACCAGCTGGCCGGCGTGTTCCTCCAGCTTGCCCTCGAACCGCTCCATCAGGGCGACGGCGTCGGCCACGCTGCCGGCGAAGCCGGCCAGCACCCGCCCGTGGTAGAGCCGCCGCACCTTCCGGGCCCGGTGCTTCATCACCATGTGCTGCTCCAGGGTGACCTGGCCGTCCCCGGCCATGGCCACCCGCCCGTCGCGCCGCACGGCCAGGATGGTCGTGCCGTGGAGGCGCCCCGCTCCCTGGACCATGGAAAACCCCTCTTCCTGCACCGCCATCGCAACCGGATCGCCTGCAACCGGGATTGGCCGATCAGCCGAAGGCGGGACGCCCGCCGGCCCCGGCCGCCCCGGAGGAACCCGCCCGGGTCGCCGGGTCCCCCGCGGCGACCGCCGGGCGTCCTGCCGGCGTGGCTCCGGGGTTCGCCGGGCCCGCCGGGTGCCCCGCTGCCGCCAACGGCCCTGCCACGCCCGTGCCCCGGTCCCCCGCCGGCATCCCGCCAGGCAGGCTGCCGGTTCCTCCGCCCGGAGGCACCCCGCGGGCCCGCGGGTGGGCCCGCTGGTACACCGCCCACAGGCGCGCCCGCGACACGTGGGTGTAGACCTGGGTGGCGGCCAGGCTGGCATGCCCCAGGAGCTCCTGCACCGCCCGCAGCCCGGCCCCGCCATCCAGCAGGTGGGTGGCGAAGGTGTGCCGCAGGAGGTGGGGATGGGCCTGGAGCCGGGCCACGGCCGCCCCGACCCGGCGCACGATGGCCTGGATGCTGCGGGGCGACAGGCGACCGCCCCACCGGTTGAGGAACACGGCCGCCCGGTCGGCGGGCCGGCAGGGCCGCCGCTGGCGCCCCTCCAGCAGCCGGGGCCGACCGATTTCCAGGTAGGTCCGCAGGGCCTCGGCCACGGGGCCGACCAGGGGCACGATCCGCTCCTTACCCCCCTTGCCGTAGACCCGCAGCCAGCCGCCGTCCAGGTCCACGTCCTCCAGGTCGAGCCCGCTCAGCTCGCCGACCCGCAGCCCGCAGCCGTAGAGCATCTCCACGATGGCCCGGTCCCGCAGCGACGCGGGGCCGGCCCCCACCGCCGCCGCCTCGAGCAGGGCCAGGGCCTCCTCCGGCGTGTAGACCCGGGGCAGGCGGCGCCGCACCCGCGGGCCGGCCAGGCGGGCGGCGGGGCTCGACGGGAGCCAGCCCTCCCGGACCGCGAACCGGAAGAGGCCCCGCACGGCCGCCAGCTTGCGGGTCACGGAGGAGCGGGCCAGGCCGCGTTCTTCCAGGTGGGCCAGCCAGCGGCGCAGGTCCCGGCCGCGGACCGCCGCCAGGGCGGGCACCCCGACAGGGGGTTCCAGCCCCATGAAGGTGCACCACGCCGCCAGGTCGGCCCCATAGGCTTGCAGCGTGCGGGGGGCCAGGCCCCGCTCCAGGCGCAGGTGGTCGAGGTACGCCTGGACCACGTCGGGCGCGGGGTCCAAGCCGGCGGGTCGCTGGGCCATGATCTCACCGGCCCGGTACGGGAGCCGGGTCGACCCCGGGAACGGCCCCCGGCACCGTCTCGGGCAGGCGGGCCGGCGCGAAGGCCTCCAGGGCGGCCAGCGCCCGTTCGGCCATCAAGAGCTTCCGGCGCCGCGGGTCCCGCACCCGCCTCTCCAGCGGCGGCAAGAGGCCGAAGGCGATGTTCATCGGCTGGAAGTGGTCGGGATGGGCCTCGGTGATGTACCGGGTCAGGGCGCCATGGGCCGTCTCGGCGGGGAAGACCACCGGTTCCTCCCCCCGCACCAGGCGGGCGGCGTTGATGCCCGCCACGATGCCGGTGGCCGCCGACTCGATGTACCCCTCCACGCCGGTGATCTGGCCGGCGAAGAACAAGTCGGGGCGCTTGCGGGTCTGCATCGTCGGCCGCAGCACCTTGGGGGAGCAGATGAAGGTGTTGCGGTGCATCACCCCGTAGCGGGCAAACTCGGCGTTCTCGAGCCCCGGGATCATGCGGAAGACCCGCTTCTGCTCGCCCCACTTCAGGCTGGTCTGAAAGCCCACCAGGTTGTACAGGGTGCCGTAGCGGTTGTCCCGCCGCAGCTGGACCACCGCATAGGGCTCCTTCCCCGTGCGGGGGTCGATGAGCCCCACGGGCTTGAGGGGACCGTAGCGCAGGGTGTCCGGCCCCCGCCGGGCCATCTCTTCGATGGGCAGGCAGCCCTCGAAGAACAAGCCCTGTTCGAAGTCGTGGGGCACGTGCTTCTCCGCCTCGACCAGGGCCTGCCAGAAGGCCTCGTATTCTTCGCGGGTCATCGGGCTGTTCAGGTAGTCGTCGCCGCTGCCCTTTCCGTAGCGGGAGGCCCGGAAGAGCTTGGACAGGTCCAGGGATTCATAGGTGACGATGGGCGCCGCCGCGTCGAAGAAGGCCAGGTACTCCTCGCCGGTGAAGGACCGGATCCACTGGGAAAGGCCCTCGGAGGTCAGCGGGCCCGTGGCGATGATGACCGGGCCCTCGGCCGGCGGCTCCGTCACCTCTTCCCGCACGACCTCGATCAGCGGGTGGTTCGCGATGGCCTCGGTGACGCGGCTGGCGAACTCCTCGCGGTCGACGGCCAGGGCGCTGCCGGCGGGGATCGCGCTGGCGTCGGCCGCCGCCATGATCAGGCTCCCCAGCCGCCGCATCTCTTCTTTGAGCAGTCCCGGCGCCTGGTCAAGCTGGGCACCGCGCAGGGAGTTGCTGCACACCAGTTCGGCCAGCTGTCCCGTGTGGTGGGCCGGGGTCGTGCGGACCGGGCGCATCTCGTAAAGCCGCACGGGGACGCCCCGGCGGGCCACCTGCCAGGCGGCCTCGCTGCCGGCCAGGCCGCCTCCGATCACCGTCACGCGCTGGGTCACCGTCAACGCCTCCCCGTCCCGGCACCGGCGCCGGCGGTCTCGGCGGCCCCTTCCCGCTGGTAGGTGCACTGGGGATTGGCACAGACCAGCCGCGTCCCCTGTCGGGAGCGCTTCTCCACCAGGAAGGTGCCGCACTCCGGGCACGTCTCCGCCGTCGGCCGGTCCCAGGTGGTGAAGTCGCATTCGGGATAGTTGCTACAACCGTAAAACACCCGTCCCTTGCGGGAACGGCGTTGCACCATCTCGCCGCCGCAGCGCGGGCAGCGGGCGCCGGTCTTTTCCACCAGGGGCTTGGTGTTGCGGCATTCGGGGAAGCCCGGACAGGCCAGGAAGCGGCCATACCGCCCGTGCTTGATCACCATCCGTCGCCCGCACTTCTCGCAGATCTCGTCGGTCTCCTCGACCGGCAGGGCGACCCGCTGGATCGCCTTCTCCGCCCGCTCCAGGGTCGCGCTGAAGGGTCCGTAGAACTCCCGGATGACGTCCTCCCACTCCCGCTCGCCTTCTTCGATCCGGTCCAGATCGGCCTCCATGCGGGCGGTGAATTCCACGTCGACGATGTCCGGGAAGTGTTCCTTGAGCAGGGCCGTCACCACCCGCCCCAGCTCGGTCGGGCGGAAGCGGCGGTCCTCCTTGACCACGTAACCCCGCTCCTGGATCGTCTCGATGATGGGCGCGTAGGTGCTGGGCCGGCCGATCCCCTTCTCCTCCAGCGCCCGCACCAGCATCGCCTCGGTGTAACGCGGCGGCGGCTGGGTGAAGTGCTGCTCCGGCCGCAGCGCCTTCAGGGCCAGGGCGTCGCCCTCAGCCAGGTCGGGCAGCGTCCCCTCGCCCTCCTCGCCATCCCCGTCGGTCCCCTCGTCGCGCCCTTCCACATACAGCTGCATGAACCCGGCGAACTTGATGGTGGAACCTGTCGCCCGGAAGCGGTGGGGCCCTGCCCCGATGTCGACGGTCACCGTGTCCAGGATGGCGGGTGCCATCTGGCTGGCGACGAACCGCTCCCAGATCAGCCGGTAGAGCTTGTACTGGTCGGCCGTCAGGTCGTCCTTGATGGCGTCGGGCTCCCGGGTCACGAAGGTGGGCCGGATCGCCTCGTGGGCGTCCTGGGCCTGGGCCGCCCGTCGCCCCGCCTGCTTGCGGGGGTTGGAGAACTCCGGCCCGAAGCGCCGGGCGATGTAGGCCGCCGCCTCGTCCAGGGCCTGGTCGGCGATGCGGGTCGAATCGGTACGGATGTAGGTGACCAGACCGACCGCGCCCTCGCCCCGCAGCTCGATCCCCTCGTAGAGCTCCTGGGCGATGCGCATCGTCCGGCGGACGGTGAAGCCCAGCTTGCGCGAGGCCTCCTGCTGCAGGGTCGAGGTGGTGAAGGGCGGTGCCGGATTCCTCCGCCGCTCCTTGCGCTCGACGCCCAGGACGACGAAGGGACGGCCCTCCAGGTCGGCCAGCAGGCGGTCGACGGCCTCCCGGTCGGGCAGTTCCTTCTTGCCCTCAGCGTCGCCGTAGTAACGGGCGGTGAAGGCCTCGCCGCTGGCCATGCGCTCCAGGTCGGCCTCCAGGGTCCAGTACTCCTGGGGGGTGAAGGCCTCGATCTCTTCCTCCCGATCGACGATCAGGCGCACCGCGACCGACTGGACCCGTCCTGCCGACAGCCCCCGCCGCACCTTGCGCCACAGCAGCGGGCTCAACTTGTACCCCACCAGGCGGTCCAGCACCCGGCGCGCCTGCTGGGCGTCGACCAGGTTGTCATCGATGGGCCGGGGTTCCCGCAGGGCCCGGCGCACCGCGTCCCGGGTGATCTCGTGGAAGACGATCCGGCAGGGCGAGTCCTCGTCGATGCCGAGGAGCTGGCAGAGGTGCCAGGAGATGGCCTCACCCTCCCGGTCGGGGTCGGTGGCCAGCAGGACCCGGTCCACCTGGCGTGCCTGCTGCCGGAGCCGTTCGATCAGCTTGCCCTTGCCGCGGATGGTGATGTAATGGGGGGTGAAGTGGTCGTCGATGTCGACGCCGAGCTGGCTCTTCGGCAGATCCCGCACGTGGCCCATGGACGCCTCGACGGTGTAGTCGCGCCCGACGAACTTCTTGATCGTCTTCGCCTTGGCCGGCGACTCGACGATGATCAGCGTCTTCGGCAATGGCATCACACTCCGGCGCCACGGCGCGTTGCACCTTAGTGTAGCACTGGCGGGCGACGGGCGGCAACGCGCCATGGCAGATCCTGCTAGCCGCCCGCTGGCGTCCCGCCGGCGGGCCCGCCGGCCGCCACCCCGTGGTCGGCCAGCACCGCCGCCACGTCCTCCAGGTTCGCCACCGGCGGCGCCCCGGCCCGCAGCAGGTCCATGACGCCCTGTCCCTGCCGCCGGGTGACGGGACCCGGCACCGCCATCACCGCCCGGCCGGCGTTCAGCGCCAGGTCCGCGGTGACCAGGGCGCCACTCCGCGGGGCGGCCTCCACCACCACCACGCCGTCGCACAGCCCGGCCAGGATGCGGTTCCGCTCGGGGAAGCGGAAGGCCTCCGCCGGCGTCCCGGGCGGGTATTCGGAGACCAGCCAGCCCGTGGCGACCAGACGGTCGGCCAGGGGGCGGTGTTCCTCCGGGTAGACCCGGTCGGGACCGTGCCCCAAAACGGCGACCGTGGTGCCGCCCGCCGCCAGGGCGCCGCGGTGGGCCGCGCCGTCGATGCCGACGGCCAGTCCCGACACGACGACCCATCCCGCCGCCGCCATGTCCGCCGCCAGGCGAAAGGCCATCTGGGTGCCGTAGGGCGACGCCTGGCGCGATCCCACCACCGCCACCCAGGGTGCGGCCTCGGGTGGCCGGCGCCCCCGGTAATAGAGGATGAGCGGTGGATCGGCCACGGCCCGCAAACGCCGCGGGTAGTCCGCCTCCCCCCAGGCGATCCAGCCGATGCCCAGCGCCGCTGCCCGGCCGGCCAGCACCTGGGGATCGACGTTCCGCCGCGCCGCCAGGGCCCGCTTCAGGATGTCGGCCGGGGCGATCGCCGTCGCCTCCCACGCTTCGTCGGGAGCCGTCCAGGCCTGGACCGGCCCGCCCAGGGCGGCGGCCAGCCGGCGAACCCGCTGCCGGCCCAGGCCGGGCAAGGCCAGAAGTGCCATCCAGGCGAGGGCGGGTTCGACCACCATCCAAACGCCTCCTTCAGGGGACGGCCCTTCCCGAACCGTCCGGGTGCCCCCCTAGAGGGGGCTTCAGACCGCCGGGCGTCACGGCTGGCGCCGGGCCGGCGCCCCGCCCCGCCACGGCTTCGG
>DATCLH010000327.1:0-7928 GCA_036564035.1 Thermaerobacter sp. | reverse complement strand
TGCGGGTCGAACCGGTGACGGCCGGTGCCCCCACCGCGCCGGCGCTGCTCCTGGCCCTGTTGGGTTCGCGGCTGCTGTGGGCCGCCGGGCTTCTGCTGGCCCTGGCCGGGGCGAGCCTGGGTGCCCGGCCCGCCGAGCGGCGCCGCCGCCTGGGCCCCGGGCGCTTTGGCGGGTGACCGGCGCCTCAGCGCAACCAGCGCAGGCGCCACAGGGGCCAGAAGACCAGCACCGCCCGCCCGTCCAGCCGGTCCAGGGGCACCGGCCCGAAGGAGCGGCTGTCGTAGCTGCTGGGCCGGTTGTCGCCCAGGACGAACACCGTCCCCGGCGGCACCGTGACCGGGGCCAGGTCCGACCGGTCGCCGTAAACCACGTAGGGCTCTTCCACGGCGGCGCCGTCGCGGATCAGCTGGCCGTCCTCCATGGCCACGGTCGAGCCAGGACCGGCCACCACCCGTTTGATGTACTCGCCCCCCGGCTGCTGGGGCGGCCGGAAGACCACGATCTCCCCCGGCCGGGGCTCCCGCCAGCGGACGCCCAGCTTGAACACCAGCACCCGCTCGCCGTGGTGGAGGGTGGGTTCCATGGAGTGGCCCTGAACCACGAAGGATTCGGCCACGAAGGTGCGGATCAGCAGGGCGAGCAGCAGCGACAGGACCAGCGTCTGTAGCAGTTCCATGAGAACGCTTCCTAGCGCGCGATATCGGGACATGAACAACGCTCCATTGGAGGGACCGGACCCCCAGGAGGTCCGGTCCCGGTTAATCCATTGGTATGACGGTCACCGCCGGGATCTTCCCTGGCGGCGCACGCGGGATCCGTATGCCATCCTGGTGTCGGAGATCATGCTCCAGCAGACCCGGGTGGACACGGCCCTGCCATACTACCTTCGCTTTCTCCAGCGATTTCCGACAGCCTCCCACCTGGCCGCCGCGCCGGAGGAAGAGGTGCTGCGGCTCTGGCAGGGCCTGGGGTATTACCGGCGCGCCCGCCAGCTGCAGGCGGCGGCCCGGGTGCTGGTGGACCGGCACGGCGGCCGGGTGCCCCCCGACGAGGCCGCCATCCGGGCCTTACCGGGCGTGGGCGACTACACCGCCGGGGCGGTGCTCAGCATCGCCTTCGACCTGCCGGTTCCGGCCGTGGACGGCAACGCCCAGCGGGTCTTAAGCCGCCTCTTCGCCCTGGACGAACCGGCCGACGCAGCGGCGGGCCGCCGGAAGCTCCAGCAGCTGGCCCGGCAGCTGGTGCAGGGGCCGCGGCCCGGGGCCCTCAACCAGGCGGTCATGGAGCTGGGTTCCACCGTCTGCACGCCGCGCAAGCCCCGCTGCGAGGAATGCCCGGTGGCCGACCTTTGCCGGGCCTGGGCGGCGGGGCGGCCGGAGGCCTGGCCGGTGATGCGGCGGCGGCCGGCCCCCCTGGTCGAAGAGCAGGTGGTCATGGTCCTTTGCCGCTGGGACGGCCGGGTGGCGCTGGTGCGGCGGCCCGAGGGCGAGCTCTTGGGCGGGCTCTGGGCCTTGCCCTACGCCCGCCGGCAGCCGGGCGAGACGTGGCTCCAGGCTCGGGCGCGGGTGGGTGGCATGCTGCAGGCGACCCTGGGGGTGCCCTTGCGGTGGCGGGTCGAACCCGTGGCGGGCCGGTGGGATTTCAGTCACCGGCGCTGGCAGTGGCGGCTCTACGTGGCCGAGGTGGATGCGCCTCCGAAGAGCGATGGGACCGGCGGAGCGGACGGGCCCCTTGACGGCGGGGCCGCCCCCGGCGGCTCCGGGGCGACGGCAACGGGGTGCCGCATTCCCGCAATTCCTAAGGGGTTGGGGGCGGCAGGCGGCGGGACGGCGGGGGCCGTGGGCGAGGAGCCGGGGTCGTGGCGGAGCGGGGACGGGCCGGGATCCCAGGCCGGGGGGCCGGTCCCGGTCCAATGGGTGGATCTTGAGGCGCTGGACGAATGGGCCATGGCCGCCCTGGACCGGCGGGCTCTGGCGGCGGCCATGGAGGCGCCGGCGGCGCCGTCGCTGAACGGGCGCCGGAAGAAACGGGCCGGGGCCGGCTGAGGCCGGCCCCGGCTGCCCTTTCGCTACCACAACTCCGCCATGCGCTTGCGGACCTCGCCCTCCTCGGGGAAGCGGCCGGTCTCCGCCTTGTTGTAGATCTCCCGGCCGCCGGCGGTGACGATGAACCGCCCGCCCGACGAGGGAACCAGGGTCAGCGACGCCACGCGATCGGGGTAGGCCCCCAGAATCTCTTCCGCCACACGGGCGGCTCGCGGCAGGTACCCTCAAGAGGTGCAGTACTCGATGCGGACCTCGATGCGCTCGCTCACCACATACCCTCCCTTGCTGGCATGGAACCGGCCCTTGGTGCACCTCGGGGCCGGTTCGTCCGACCCAGCCGCCCAGCTCGTCCAGCTTATGGTTAGTTTACCATGCCGGCGAGCCGGCGGGCCGCCCTGCGGGGCTGATCCGGTGACCCGCCCGAGGTCAGACCGCCCGCGGTCATAGGATGCGCTTGCCGAAGGCCGAGGCGATGAGGGCCACCGCCACCTCGGCGGTGCGGTTGTGCACGTCGCGGATGGGGTTGACCTCCACCACCTCCATCCCCGCCAGCAGCTTGGACTCGGCGACGATCTCCATGGCCAGATGGGATTCGCGGTAGGTCAGCCCGCCCACCACCGGGGTCCCGACGCCCGGTGCCACGTCGGGGTCCACCACGTCCACGTCGAAGCTGACGTACAGGCGACGCGCACCCCGGCCCTGCAGGTGCTGCAGCGCGCGCCGGGTGACCTCGGCGATGCCCAGCTCGTCGATCTGCTGCATGGTGTAGGTCACGATGCCGGTTTCCCGCAGCTTCTGCCGCTCGCCGGGATCCACGTCCCGCAGGCCGATCATCACCAGGCGTTCCGGTGGGAGGTAGCGGGGAAGCCACCGGGTGTGGGCCAGGAGTTCGGGATCGCCCCGGCCGACGATGCAGGCCACCGGCATCCCGTGGACGTTGCCCGAAGGCGTGGTGGCCGCGTCGTTGAAGTCGGCGTGGGCGTCGAACCAGAGCACCCCCAGATCCTCCACGCCCTGGGCCAGGAACCCGCCGATGGTGCCGACGGCCAGGCTGTGGTCGCCGCCCAGCACCAGGGGCACCCGGCCTTCCCCCGCCAGGCGCGTCACCCGTTCGGCCAGGGAGCGCCAGACGGGTTCGATGGCCTCGATGTGCTTGAGGCGCGGGTGACCGGCGTCGAGACTCTCGGCCACCGGGACCTCCAGGTTGCCCAGGTCCCGGACCCGGCACCCGACCTGCCGCAAGGCGTCGGTCAGCCGCGCATACCGGATCGCGCTGGGTCCCATGTCGGTCCCGCGGCGACTGGCGCCCAGGTCCATGGGAACCCCGAGGATCGCCACCTCCACCCCATCCATCCCCTTCCCGTGCCTGCCGTGCTCCCTTCTGCCGCAGCCTTTGGGACCGTGGGGACGCCGGCGGGCCCGCCCACCCACCGGCGACCACCGTCGCCCTCCCCCGCCCCGCACCATCCCCTGGGGCCATTATGGCACGGGCGGCGGGGGACGTGCCGGGTGTCGCCCGGGAACGGCGGCCGCAACGCCCGGAGGCGGTAGCGGGGGGCGCCCGGAACCGCGGGCCGCAAGGCCCAGAGAGGGTGCCGGGCGTCCTCCGGCCAGGGGCCGTAACGCCCCGTGAGGCGGTCCCGGGCGTCCTCCGGACCCGCGGACAGGACCGGTCGCGGGGCCTTCGCCGGGGGACGTCCATAAGATCGTCTGCCGCCGGATCGGCTGCCGCCGAACCGGGGAGGCGTGCATGCGGACTCGCTCGCCGCGGTCGCGCCGGCGGCAGTCACGCTGCGGCGGCCGCCGGACCCGCGGGCCGCGCGACCGGCGGCGGCACGTCCCTGGGGCACGCCCCACGGTGGGCGGGGACACCTTCACGGCGGCCGAGAACGTCCTCACCGGGGGGGAGGAACCGGGCGAGCCCGGCGAGCCGGGCGAGCAGCGCCAGGAGCAGGCGAAGGAGCGCCGGAACCCCGGCGGCCGGCTCGGGGAACAGGATGGACAGGGTTCATCGCCATGACTTTCCAGCGGGAGGCGGGCCCCTGCCATGACTTGCCGGCGTGAGGCGAAGGGCGACGGATCATATTACGACTGCCAGCCTCGGCAAAAAGGCACGGGCCTCGGGAGGAGGTGAAAGGCCTTGGCTCGTGGTCAGCAGAGCAACCGGCATCTGGTCCCGGGTGCCGCCCGGGCCCTGGATCAGTTCAAGTATGAGGTGGCGCGGGAGCTGGGCATCCAGATTCCTCCCGACGGATACTGGGGCGACATGCCCACCCGGCTGACGGGCGCCGTCGGCGGCCACATGGTGCGCCGCATGATCGCGCTGGCGGAACAGCAGCTGGCGCAGCGCGGCACCCTGCCGCCGGCCGACGCCACCCGCGCGGCCGCGACGCCGGCCTTCGGGGCGGCCAACTGGGCGGCCGGCCGGGCCGACGCCTTCCAGCCGGCGCCCCGGATCTGAGGCGCTCTTGCGGCTGTAGCGCAGGAGGACCTCGCCGGCGGTTCCGGCCCGGCTGGCGGCATCCCGGTCTTTCGCGGTGGGGCGACAGGATGCCCGAGGTGCCCATCGCGGGGAGCGCGGGCCGAGCCGGCCGGTTCGACCGTCGCGGGTTCGGAGCGGGCAGGTTCCGTGGCAGGGAACCGGCCCCACGGGTACGCGGGATCGGAAGACGGCTGCGGGCCTTGGCGACCATCGACCCGGCCTGGTTGGGGCGGGGCGGCGGCAAGGCCCGTTTCCCTTTGGCCGGCGGGCGGATGACACGGGATTACCCGGCCAGTGACCCGGGATTACACGGCCAGCCGCGGGATTACACGGCCAGCCGGTAGAAGAGCCAGGAAGCGATGTAGGCCAGTTGCCCCGTCAAGACCAGCACGCCCAGCAGCACCAGGGCGAGGCCGCTGGCCTGTTCCACCCGCCGGAGGAACGGGCCGCCGCGGCGCAGCCAGCCGGGCTGGAGCCGGTCGATGACCAGGGCCAGGGTCAGAAAGGGGATGGCGAAGCCGGCGGTGAAGGCCGCCAGCAGCAGGACGCCCTGGACCACCGTCCCCACCGATGAGGCCAGCAGCATGATCGACCCCAGCACGGGGCCGACGCACGGCGTCCACCCGACGCCAAAGGCGGCTCCCATCAGCACCCCGGGCAGGAAGCCGCCGCCGGCCGGCGCCACCTGGGCCCACGCCGGCCGCCACTCCCGCTCAAGCCACCGCCACCGCAGGATGCCCAGCATGTGAAGGCCGAAGAGCACGATCAGCACACCGGCCACCTTCTGCAACAGGTCCCGGTAGGCGATGAGCAGGGCGCCCACCGCCGACAGGCTGGCGCCGGTGGCGATGAACACCAGCCCCAGGCCCAGGACGAACCCGGCGGCGCCGGCGAGCCGGCGCGGGCGGGCGATGGCTGCGCCACCCGGCGGCATACGGGCGGGGGCCGCCGGCTCGCCGCCGGTTCCACCCAGCAAGGCGAGGTAGGCCGGATAGAGGGGCCAGACACACGGGGAGAAGAAGTAAGCCATGCCCGCCAGCAGGGCGATCCCGGCGGTGACCTGGGCTTCCGCACCCGTCATCCCGCAGCGCCTCCTCTACCGCCCGTGGGGCACATCCTGCCGTGGCGCACCGGCCTCCGGGGCGGCACGCCCTGCCGTGACGCATCCACCGCCTAGGCCGCGGCACGCCGGTTCAGGCGGCGGGACGGTCCAGAGCGCCCGCCTCGATGGCGATGCGCTTCAGCTTGGCGATGGCCTCCTGCACGTACGCCGGCAGCCACAGGGCCCGGCACGTCTCCTTGCTGGGCGTGACCGACCGCATGAAGAGATACGTGGTCAGGAAGTCCACGTAGACCCGGCGCCCGTCGGTGGTGCCGACCTCCAGGTACGAGGTGTTGGGCGACAGCTCGAACAGGAAGCGGAAGTTGGGCTGCTCGGCGTCGGCCTCCACCCGGGGCGCGCCGAAGCGGGCCTCCAGGGCCTCCCGCAGCCGGGCGACCCGCGGGCCCAGCTGGCCGGCGGGCGCGTCGTCCTCCAGGCGGTCGAAGGCGGTGCCGGTGACCCGCCGCCGCTCCAGTTCCTCGATGGTCTGGCGGAACAACGGCTGATCCAGGCGGTCGACCACGTTCTCCATGCCCTTTCATCCCTCCGGAAGCGGAATCGTCCCCTCCACCGCGAATTCTACCGCCCCCGGCGCGCCAGGGAAACGGCGGGCGTGGGGAACGGCGGCGCCCGGCGCGCAAACCCGCCCCCATCCCGGGCCCCGGGGAAGCCGATCGCCGCCAGGGCCGCCCAGGGCGCCGGCACCATGTGGTAAACTCTCCTATTGTGGCAGCGCCGCGGCCATGCCCCTTGGCGCGGCCTGGGGGCTGTGGCTGGGTTGCGGGTGGATTCCGGCCGTGTGGGTGGATGCCGGCCGCGTGGCCCTTGGGCGCGGCGCCCGGGCGCGGCGGCAAGGGACGGGCGTCGGGGCATGGGGGCGGCGGCCGGGGGCGGGGGAACACGGCAGGACGGGGGAGGTCCTTGGTGATCCGGGTGCCGGTGACGGCTTGGTGGTTCCCCTTCGCGGCCGGGGGCTGGGTCCTGCTCCTGTACGGGTTCCCCCTGCTCGTGGGCCTTGCCTTGTCGCGCCTTCCAGGTGGCGCTGCGGTTCCTGCCGGGCGCAGCGCGGCTCCTGCCGGGCGGGGCGGGGCGGCGGGGACACCGGTCCGCCCCGCGGTGCGAACCTGGCCGGGCGGTACCACCGGCGGCCGCGGCCTGGCGGCCGGCGCCTTTACCGCCCTCTTGCTGACGAACTGGCTGGCGACCCTGGGCCTGGGCCTCGAGGGCCCCGGGTGGGTACCGGGGCTCTGGCTGCAGGCCGCCTTCCTGGCCGCCCTTCTGATCCCCGCCTACGCCGGCTGGATGCGCCCCGGCGGCCGGACGGGGCGGCGGGTGGCCTGGGTGTGGGCCGCCGCCCTGGGCCTGGATGGCGCGGCGGGCGCGTGGGTGGTCCGCGCGGCCCTGGAGGCGGGCGGGATCGCCATCGGACCGGCGGCGGCGCTGGCTGCCAGCCGGCTGATCCTGGGGTGGGGGCTGGGCCTGCTGGTGGCCGACGGCCGCCGGCCGCCCCGGCGGTCGCTGGTGCTGGCGGCGCTGGTGGCCGGGCTTCCGCCCTTGCTCACCGGCGTCCTCCCGGCCCGGGCCGGTCTGGTGGCGTGGAGCCTGGTCTTGCGGGCGGCCTCCGCCGGGCTGGTCCTGTCGGGTTTGGCGGGCGGGCGGCTGGTGCCCGGAGCCCGCCGCGGCCGGGGCGAGGCCCAGTGGGTCTTCACCCTGGCCATGGCGATCGCCCTCGCGCTGATGTTTCTCCTGGCCCGCTGGCAGGCCGGCCCCCTGGGCCCCGGTGGGCCGGCCGGCATCCCATAGCCGGCCGGCGGGTGGCCCGTAGCCTGCGGTATGTCCCGTCCCCTGCCCCGTCCCCTGCCCCGTCGGCTGTGGCGGTTCCGTCCCCTGCGGCGTTTTGCAAGTCCAAACCTTGTGAAATCCATCACGAAAAACACAACAAGCCTCCATCCGGAGGCTTGTTGTGTCTGGGGGATGCGTCACGGGGCGGTGCGGCCGCCCGCGAGAGGGGTGTACCGACAGCGGTGTTGCCCGCTTATCGGTCGCAACCGAGCCGGGTGTTGGGCCCGATTGCAAGTCTAAAATAGCAGCCTTGCAGAGAAAGGCCCAATCGGGCGCAGGTGGTATCTCGCCGTCGGGTGAGGACCTGAGGGCCCGAGTTGCAGCAGCGATCCGGCCTTGCAAGACGGCCACCCCTCCGGGCGGTCGCGGGACCGCCGTGGTGCCCCTGGCACAAGCCTTCACCGGTACCGAGGCATGCTAACCGGGAGCCTTGCCTGTAGCAAACGGGCGTCGCCGC
>DATCLH010000326.1:0-12096 GCA_036564035.1 Thermaerobacter sp. | reverse complement strand
ATCACCAGCAGCACGGTGCCGAAGGGCATGGTGCGGTGGGCGGCGGTCATCTCCCGGCCGGTGTAGGTCTCCCCGCTGGCCGTCGGCCGGCCGTAGAAGCCCGGCCCGTACCAGGAGGCCACCGCCGGGATCCACTCCCCTCCGTCCGCGTCCCCGGCGCCGCTGGAGCCGCCGTTCCGGTCGCCAGTGGCGGCGGGCTCCGTGGTCCGCTCTGCCCCGCCGCCATCCCGGCCCCCGGAGCCTGTGCCATCGCCGGAGCTCGCGCCCTGGCCTTCGGCCGGAGCCCCCTGGGCGCCGGCCTCCGCTCCCTGGGCCGGTTCGTCCGGCCCCGGGTTGGCGGGCTCGCCGTCGCCCGCCCCTTGCAGGGCCGCTTCGGCCCGCTGGGCGGGGTCGGGGATCAGCGACAGGGGCTCGGGCAGCGGCTGGGCGCTGGCCACCGCGGCCCCGCCGGGCGGGCTCGCGTCCCCGCCGGAAGGCGCCGGGAGCCCGGCGATGAGGCCATTGCCCGCGGGGGCCGCCGGGCCGCCGGCCCGCGGGCCGTCCACCGCGGCACCCGGCGCCGGCGGGACGATCGGGCCGGTTCCACCACCCGCCAGGGCGGTGGGAGCGCCGGCCAGGCTCGAAAGGGCTGCAAGGTCCGGCAGCCCCGGCAGTCGCGGGACCAGCCGGCCCAGGTCCGCCGGGTCGATCCAGGCCCCCCCATCGCCGGCGGATCCGGTCGGGGGCCACCAGCCGGCCAGCGCCCGGCCCAGATCGCGCCAGACGGGGTCGCCTGCCGCGGCCCGCGCGGCCACGGCGTCCCGGAGGTCGACCAGGGCGTCGTCCAGCTGGGGCAGGGCGTGCCGGCCCCACTCCATGAGGTCCCCGGTCGCCCCTCGCCACTGGGTCCGGGCGTCCTCCGCCAGGAAGGCGGCAAACTCGTCCAGGCGCTGCACCTGGTCGAACCAGTCGACGGCCCAGCCGCTGGCGGCCGCCACCGCCGTCGCCCCGGCGGGGCGGGGGGGCGGAGCCGTCGCCGGCCAGGCACCACCGGCAGCGGCCCCCATGGCCAGCAGGCACAGGATGGCCCGCACGGCCCGCCCGAGGGCCCTTGCCGTCTGCATCGGAACTCACCCTCCCCATCACGGGGCGCCACGGCAACCCGGAGGCCGGCCGCGCAGCCCGCCGCACGGCCGGCCGGGCGACCGGCGGGCCGGGACGAACCGGCCCGCCGCGCCGGCCGGGTGGAACCCTGCCATGGTGCCCCCTGCCGCTGCTGGCACATTGCGCCAGCAAGGGCAAGTTTGGCCGGGGAAGGCGCCATCTATTCCTGCGGGAACTTGACCGCGTCCTGCACCTGCCGGGACTCAAGGGAGGAGTGGCCGGGCACCGGACCGCCCGGGTGGGCGCGGCGGCCCGGCCGCCGGAGCCAGACCCGGGGGCCAGCCGTTGTCATGGCGGCTTTGGGTGGCGCGTCGGAGGGTGGGGAGCGGGATCGGGTCCGAGGGTGGGGGAACCGGTCGGGGGCAGGGGCAGCTGTGCATCCCCTTCAGGGCGGCCGATCGCCGGGTGGGCCGGTCCGGTCCAGGGGACACGGGCGCCCGTCGCCCCCGGCCCGGGGCTGCGGGAACCATCCGGCGATCACGCCGGGGCGTCCGGTGGCCGCCGCACCACGACGCCCACCGCCAGGGCGGCCACGCCTTCCTTCCGCCCGGCGAAGCCGAGGCCTTCGTTGGTCGTGGCCTTGATGCCCACCGCCTCCGGGGGTAGGCCGAAGGCCGCGGCCACCGCCTGCCGCATCGCCTCCACATGGGGGGCCAGGCGCGGCGTCTCGGCCACCACCGTCACGTCGACCTGGGCGGGCTCCCAGCCCCGCTGCCGCAACAGGGTTGCGACGTGGGCGGCCAGCCCCGTGCTGGGAGCCCCGGCCCAGCGCGGGTCCCCGGGGGGGAACCAGTGACCGATGTCGGGCAGCCCGGCCGCCCCCAACAAGGCGTCCATGGCCGCGTGCAGCACCACGTCGGCGTCGGAGTGGCCCTCCAGGCCGCGCTCGGAGGGGATCGCCACCCCGCCCAGGACCAGCGGGCGGCCCGGGACGAACCGGTGGACATCGTAGCCCAGGCCGATGCGGAAGGGCAGGAGGGGGGCACCGGCGGTGCCCGCGCTGCCGGTTGCGCCGGTCTCCCCGGCCTGGCGCAGCCACTGCTCGGCGACGGTAAAGTCCCCCGGCCAGGTGAGCTTCAGGTTGGCCGGGTCCCCTGCCACCACGGCCACGGGCACCCCCAGCCGCTCCAGCAGGGCGGCGTCGTCGGTGAACCCGCGCCACCCCCGTTGCCGCGCCTGGCGGTGGGCGGCCAGCAAAAGGTCCAGGCGGAACCCCTGGGGCGTCTGCACCGCCCGCAGCCGCTCCCGGGGCAAGGTGGCGACGACCCACTCCACCGGCGCCGGCGGAGAACCGGCCCTTCCGCCGGTGCTCTCGCCGTCGCTCCCGCCAGCGCTCCCGCCAGCCACCGGGTCGCCCGCGGCAGCAGGGTGATCCCCGGCCGCCGGACCGTCCCCGGCGGGGGACCTGCCCGCACCGGCCCCGGCGGCAGGGGGACGGCCACCGACCTCCTTGATCGTGTCCCCCACGGGCACCGCCGGCACCGCCGCCCCGTGACGGCGGGCCGCCTCCAGCACCCGCCGGATCAGGCCGGGCCCCGCCAGGGGCCGGGCGGCATCGTGCACCAGCACCCAGCGGGGCGGCCGGGGGCCGGCCGCCAGCCGCTCCAGGGCGGCGTACACCGAATCCTCCCGCTCCGCCCCGCCGTCGACCAGGGCGACGTCCAGGCCGGCGGGAAGCCGGGGTTCCACCCGGGCCTCCCACAAGGGACGGTCCTCCGGGCGCAAGGCGACCACCGCCCGGCGCACACCGGCGGCCCAGAGGGCCTCCAGGGAACGGGCCAGCACGGGGCGCCCCGCCAGGTCGCGGAAGACCTTGTTCATCCCGCCCCCCAGGCGGGTGGAGCGCCCGGCGGCGGGGACCAGCGCGGCGACCTCGGTGGCCAGCGGACCGGGCACCCCTTCGGCCCCGCCCCCGCCGGCCACGGCCCCGGGGCCGGCGGCCGGTTCGTCCCACCCCGTCACGGCGCCGCCCGCCCCATCACCCGGGGCCGGGCGAAGATCATGCGACCGGCGGCGGTCTGCAACACCGTGGAGACCTCCACGTCGATGCGCTGGCCGATGTAGCGCTTGCCGCCCTCGACCACGATCATGGTGCCGTCGTCGAGGAAGCCCACGCCCTGGCCGGCCTCCTTGCCCTCCCGGATGATCTGGACCTCCATGGACTCGCCGGGCAGGACCACGGGCTTGACCGCGTTGGCCAGCTCGTTGACGTTCAGCACCGGCACGCCCTGCAGCCCGGCGATCTGGTTCAGGTTGTAGTCGTTGGTGACCACCTTGCCGCCCAGCTGGCGGGCCAGGCGCAACAGCTTGCTGTCGACGTCGTCCCCTTCCACGTCGCCCTCGTAGATCTCCACCGGCACGGGCGACTCCTGCTGGATGCGGCGCAGGATCTCTAGGCCCCGGCGGCCGCGGTTGCGCCGCAGGGTGTCCGCCGAGTCGGCGATCCGGCGCAGCTCCTCCAGGACGAAGCCGGGGACCACCAGGGTTCCCTCCAGGAACCCCGTCTCCACCACGTCGGCGATGCGCCCGTCGATGATGGCGCTGGTGTCCAGCACCTTGTACGACCCCTGGGGCCGGGCGGCCCGCTCCCGGTCCCGCTCCCGGTCCCGCTCGCGCTCCCGCTCCCGGTCGCGGCCGGGCCGGGGGAAGGCGGCCAGCAGGTGGACCAGGTCGTCCCGGCGCTTGACGGCCACCACGGCGCCGAGGTAGCCCAGCAGCACCGCAAAGATGGGAGGCAGCAGGGGCCCGACCAGCGGGACCAGCTCCAGCGGCCCGCTGAGCAGGTTGGCGATGACCAGCCCGGCCATCAGACCCAGGACACCGGCCAGGGTGTCCTGGATCGGGGTCCGCACCAGGCGGGATTCAACCCACTGGGTGAACTGCACCACCTGCTGCCAGATGCGCAGGGCCGCCGCGTACCCGCCGAGCCCGCCGAGCAACAAAAAAAGCACCATGATTCCGTACGTCCACTGGCGGGGCAGCTCGGCCAGGATCTGCAGCGACTCCTGCTGCAGCAGCCCATAGTAGGCCAGCCCGAAGCCGCCGAGGGCGCCCAGGACGGCGAAGGCCAGCCGGATGGACCGCATGCGCACGCCTCTCGCCTCCTTTCCGGCGGTTTGCGCACCGGGCGGCCGGCCGGGCGGTCCGGCGGCCCGGCATCCCTTCCACAGGTACTTTCGCCGCGCCCCAAGCCTTTGGGCGGGTGCGTGGCAGTCCCTGGTGGGTGCAGTTCGATTATAAGGAATCGGCGGAGGCGCCGGCGCCCGCCGGTCCCCCTTCCCCGCCGCCCGGGGCTTCGAGGTCCCCGCCACCCGTGGGTCCGGGTTCCCCGGCGCCGGCAGGTTCGGGCTCCCCGCCGCTGGCCGGTTCAGGCTCCGCGCCAGCGGCGTCCAGCTGCCGCTCCACCAGGGCGTCGGCCGCATCCCGGCCGATGCCGCTGGCCAGGGCCAGCTCGCTGACCAGGATCTGGCGCGCCTGATCCAGCAGGCGCCGCTCGCCGCCCGAAAGGCCCCGGCTCTTGAGGCGGGCGCTGAGGTTGCGCACCACGGCGGCCACTTCCAGGATGTCGCCGCTGCGCAGCTTGTCGGCGTGTTCCCGGTAGCGGTGGTTCCAGTTGGAATCCAGGGGTGGTGGCGCGTCGCGCAGGGACTCCAGCACCGCCGGCACCTGCTCGGCGGGGATGACCGGGCGTAGACCGCTCTGCTCGGCGGTGGCGGTGGGGATCATCACCTGCATGTCCCCCACCGGCAGGCGAAGGATGTAGTAGCGGTGGCGCTCGCCCAGGACCTCCCTCTCCTCGATGGCCTCGATGACCCCGGCGCCGTGCATGGGGTAGACCACCCGGTCTCCGACCTGGAACACCGGCTCACCTCCCGTGGCGGGGCGGGGTGGCCCGCCGCCCGCCTCCCCAGTGTACACCAAAGGGAACTGCGCCGGCAAAAAGATTGAATTTATCACCCCCATGAACGCCCGTCAACAGACCGGCCGGGTGCCGGCTCCGCCCCCCGCCCGCGGTCCCAGCGCCCCCTGGGCCCCAGGCCGGCAGGAAGCCGGCGGAGCCCCGGCGTCTCGGGGCAGCGCCCGGGTGCAACGGCCGGGCCCTGCGTCCCCAGCCCCCGGCTCGCGGTACCCGTACGGGCGCGGGTCGGCTCAGGCTCCCCCACAGCTGCCGGCCCCCGCGCTGGGTGCCGCCGGTCGCCCGGGGGTGGTCCGGCCTGGAAGGGGGACGGCGGGCCAGCCTTCGTTGACGCGCCTTTCCCGGCCCGCCTATAATAGCGCCAGGCCGTGGGGATGCCCGTGCAAGAGGGGTGACGCGGTTGAAGGACTTGTTGGTGGATGAATTTCAACACGCGGTGGCCGATTGCCTCATCCGTCACCGCAGCGTGTTGGACGTCCTCTCGAAGTTTCAGGAAGCCAACGCCCGCGTACACCGTGCCGTGGCCAAGGCCGTGACCAGTTGCGGTTGTATCAGCATCCACGCCCAGCGGCCGCAGATTCCCGCCCAGAGCACCCTGCGCGATCTGAAGAGCTACATGGACGACCACATCGACGGGAGCCTGTGCGAGAGCTGCCGCGAGGTCCTCGAAGAGGAGCTTGGCAAGCAGCTTTTTTATTTGGTCGCCCTGTGCAACCTGTTCGACATCAACACCTTCGACCTCTTCATCAAGGAAAACCGCAAGCTCTCGACCCTGGGCATGTACCACATCTCCTGAGCTCTCCTGGGCCCGCAGGGGCCCGGGGGCCATGGGGCCCCATGAATCCCGGGCCGGGCCGGCGGGTCACCGGAACCCCGCACCCGGCCCAAGACGCGGCGGGCGGGGCGACGCCCTTGGGGGTGTCGCCCCGCCCGCCCGTGGCTGCGGGGTGTCCCTGGTTCCTCCTGGTCCGCCGGGCTCAGCGGCCCGCCCCCTGAGCAAGGGCATCGCGCAATAGCACCGCCACCTCCGGCCGGGTGAACTCGGGAGGCGGCAGCTCGCCGGCCCGCAACATGGCCCGCACCCGCGTCCCGCTCAGGTGGAGACGGTCTTCCGGCGGGTGAGGGCAGGTCTTGACCGTCGCCATGGCGCCGCAACGCCGGCAGTAGAAGGCGTGCTCGAAGCGCAGGGGCACGACGCCCAGCTCGTCCGGGTCGAAGCGGTCGAAGATGCGGTGGGCGGCGTAGGGGTCGTAGTAGGCGCCGACCCCGGCGTGGTCGCGCCCGACGATGAAGTGGCTGCAGCCGTAGTTCTTCCGGATCAGGGCGTGGAAGACCGCCTCCCGCGGGCCCGCATAGCGCATGGCGGCGGGGAAGGCGGCCAGGACCACCCGCTCCGGCGGGTAGTAGGCCTGCACGGCGACCCGGTAGCTCTCCAGCACCACGGGCCGGGGCAGGTCGTCGGCCTTGGTCTCGCCCACCAGCGGGTGCAGCAGCAGCCCGTCGACCATCTCCAGGGCACACTTCTGCAGGTACTCGTGGGCCCTGTGCAGCGGGTTACGGGTCTGGAAGCCGGCCACCAGCCGCCATCCCCGCTGGGCGAAGCGGCGCCGGGTCTCGGCCGGCTCCAGCACCCAGTCGCGGGCCCAGGTGGCCTGCCGCTCGAAGACCACCACGGGCCCGCCGGCACACCAGTCGCTCTCGCCCAGCAGGCGGGCCACCCCGGGGTGGTTCGGGTCGGCGGTGCCGAAGACCAGCACGGCCTCCCGCTCCCGATCCCGCCGGAAGACCTCCCGCACCTCCATCACGCCGCACGCCCGGCCGTCGCCGTCGACCAGGAGCACGGCCTGGGCCCGGCGCACGTCGTCCACCTGCTCCGGCGGGACCGACAGCACCACGGGCAGGGACCACGGCAACCCCGACGCCAGCCGCAGGTCGCCGACGCAACCCTCATAATCGGCGGCGGTCATGAAGCCGTCCAGGGGGCTCAGGGCGCCGATGGCCAAAAGTTCCAGGTCGGACCGCTCGCGGGCCGACAGCACCAGCTGCGGCAGGCCCCGGGCCAGGGCCTCGGCCCGCCGCTCCGCCGCCTCCGCCGGATCGTCCACCAGGCGCCGGCATAGACGGCCCCCGTGGGGCGGCACCAGCCCGTCGCCCGTTTCCCGCGCGGGGCCGGGCACGGCCCCGGGCGGGGCACCGGGCCGCCCCCGGCCCCGGGCCGCCGCCTGTTCCTCCAGTTCCCGGCGGGTTCCTCCGGTTCCCATGCTCACCCCTCAACCTCCTCTGGTACACCTGGTGCACCGCGGTCCGCACCGCGGGATCCCCGCCACGAGCGGCGCCGCCCCTCACGCATGGAGGCCGCACTCGGTCTTGGCGAACCCGGCCCAGCGGCCGGCCCGCGGATCCTCCCCCGGAGCCACCGGCCGGGTGCACGGCGCACAGCCGATGCTGGGATAGCCCCGGTCGTGCAGGGGGTTGTAGGGCACCCCGCGGCGGAGGATGTAGTCCCACAGCTGGCTGCGGGTCCATCGGGCCAGGGGGTTCACCTTGATCAGCCCGAAACGGCGGTCCACCTCCACCACCGGGGCGTTGGCCCGCTGGGGAGTCTGCTCCCGGCGGATGCCGGTCACCCAGGCGTCGAAGCCGGCCAGGAAGCGCTGCAGGGGCTCCACCTTGCGCAGGCGGCAGCACAGGTCGGGGTCCCGCTCCCACAGCTTGGGGCCGTAGCGGGCCGCCTGTTCCTCCAGGGTCAGGGCCGGCCGGACGGCCACGGGCTCGATGCCGTAGTACTCCGCCACCCGCTGACAAGTGGCGTAGGTCTCGGGGAAATGCAGGCCGGTGTCCAGGTAGAACACGGTCACCGCCGCCAGCTTGCCGGCCGCCGCCGCCATGTCGATCAGGGCCACGTCTTCCGCCTGAAAGCTGCAGGCCAGGGCCAGGCGGCCCGGGAAGCGGTCCAGGGCCCAGCCCAGGATGGACTGGGGTGGCGCCTCCTCCAGGGACCGGGCCAGCGAGACGACCTCCTCCTCCGGCAGGGCCAGGGGGCGCGGGGCCTGCGCGTCGGCCAAGGTCTCCACCTCCCAAGGTTGGCGAACCGCGTCCGGTCCGGCGCGACCGCCGTCCCGCCGCGCCCCGGGCCCGGGAGGGCCCGGCGGGGCCGGAACGGGCGGCCGGTGGCGGCCGGTCGCGGTGGGGTGGGCGGGCCCACGACCCGGCGGCGGGCCGGCGAGCACCGGCGGATCAGCCTGGCGCCGAGCGCCCGCCAGGCGACAACCGGGGGCGGGCCGGGACAGGGCCGGCACCGAGCCGGGCGGGCGCCGGCAGGGAACCGGCGGCACCGGCGGCGGGCCGGACGCGCACCGGCCGCAGACCCGGTGGACCCCGGTGCCCGGCCATGGGAGCACCGGCGGCAGGCCGGGCAGGCGCCCGCGGCCACCCGCATTAGCCTAGTGCCGACCGGGGGCAAAGGTGCAGGGAGGCGCGGCGATGGCCCAAACCCAGCGGCGAGTCGGGTCGCCGCCAGGCGCGCCCTGCGCCGCCCTGGGGACGGCCGGGCCGGGAGGTGGAAGGGAAATGGCCCGGCGGGCATCGGGAAGGCATGGGGGGAGCGGAGCCGGCCCAGGACGTGGCCGGCGGCCCCGCCGGGCGGCGGCAGGGCGGGCCGGTCAATGGCGCCGCTCCAGGAAGGCCTGGTCCTGGAGCCGGCGCAGGCCGTCCTTGATGGCCCGGGCGCGGACGCCGCCGATGCCCTCGACCTCGTCCAGCTGGTCGACGGTGGCGGCCAGGATCCGCGGCAGGGACCGGAAGTGGCGGACCAGGTTCTCGACCACGGCCGCCGGCAGGCGGGGGACCTTGTGGAGGATGCGGTAACCGCGGGGCGTCAGCGGCGCCTCGTCGCCCTCCTGGACGGCATAGCCCAGGCAGCGGACCACCGCCGCCCGCTGGGGCAGTTCCTCCGGGGCCAGCTGGTGCAGGGCGGCCAGCGCCTCCCCCTCCGCCTCGGGGTCGGCCACGTAATCCCGCACCACCAGCCGGTACTCCTCCTCCAGCCCGCTCAGCAGCTCCTCCAGCTGGAGGCGCACCAGGCGACCCTCGGTGCCCAGCTCCACCGCATAGCCCTCGATCTCGCGGCCGATGCGGCGCACCTGCTCCGCCCGGCCCAGCACGTAGCCCACGTCGCCGGCCGTCACCAGGTCCTCGAACTCCAGCACCGTCAGGTGCCCCAGGGCCTGGAGGAACACGGCCCGGTAGCGCTCCAACGTGCCCAGGGCCTGGTTCGCCTTGGCCAGCATCAGGGCGGGGTCGCGCAGCACGTAGCGCAGGTCGCCGCGGTAGACGGTGATGACGTTGCGGCGCTGGGAGATGGCGATCACCAGGGCGCCGGTCTGGCGGGCCATGCGCTCGGCCGTGCGGTGACGGATGCCCGTCTCGAAGGACATCACCCGCGGGTCGGGGATCAGCTGGACGTTGGCCCGGACGATGCGGCGGCCATCGGAGGAGAGGATGATGGCGCCATCCATCTTGGCCAGCTCGTAGAGGTGGGCCGGGGTGAGCTCCACGTCCAGCTCGAAGCCCCCCGAGCACAGCTCCATCACCTCGGGCCCGTCGCCCACCACGATGAGGCCGCCGGTGCGGGCCCGCAGGATCTGGTCGAGCCCCTCCCGCAAGCGGGTCCCCGGCGCCAGGCGGCGCAGGGCGGCCATCAGGTTCTCCGGGACCTGATCGGCGGTCATGGCACCCTCCTCGTTCCTGCGGCGGGCGGGGAGCGGCCTGGAGGGGCCGTCGCCCCTTGCCGCCGGCGGGACCGCGCCCTAGCCGACGGTGGCGGCGATGGCCTCCTCCACCCGCTGCACCGGGATCAGCTCCAGGTCGCCGGCCAGGGCCGCCAGGGCCGGCGTCAGGTTGCCCCGGGGCAGGACGACCCGGCGGAAGCCCAGCCGCTGCGCCTCGCGGACCCGCTCCTCCATGCGCTGCACCGATCGCACCTCGCCCGCCAGCCCCAGCTCGCCGACCACCACGGCTTCGGCGTCCGCCGGCCGGTCCCGGTGGCTGGACGCCAGGGCCACCGCCAGGCCCAGGTCCAGGGCCGGCTCGTCCACCCTCAGCCCGCCCGCCACCTTCAGGTACACGTCGCAACCGCCCAGGTGGAGGCCGGCGCGCTTGTCCAGCACCGCCAGCACCAGGGCGGCGCGGCCCAGATCGAGGCCGGTCGCCACCCGCCGGGGGTTGCCGTAGGGCGCCGGGGCCACCAGGGCCTGGATCTCCACCAGCAGCGGCCGGGTCCCCTCCACCGCGGCCACCACGGCCGAGCCCGCCGCGCCCCGGGGCCGCTCGGACAAGAGCCGGGCCGACGGGTTGGTCACCTCGGCCAGGCCCCGGTCCTGCATCTCGAACAGGGCGATCTCGTGGGTCGCCCCGAAGCGGTTCTTGATGGCCCGCAAGAGGCGGTAGGCGTGGTGGGCCGGGGATTCGAAGTAGAGCACGGCGTCGACCATGTGCTCCACCACCCGGGGGCCGGCGATGGTGCCCGCCCGGGTGACGTGGCCCACCAGGACCAGCACCACCGGCAGGCGCTTGGTCACCGCCAGGAGCAACGCGGCGCTCTCCCGCACCTGGCTGACGCTACCCGGCGCCGACGCCACCTCCGGGTGGGCCAGGGTCTGGATCGAGTCGATCACCGCCAGGGCCGGCTGGTAGCGGCCAATGGCCTCGGCCGCCTGGAGGGCGTCGGTGGTGGGCAACACCGCCAGGTCCGGGGCCAGGGTCCCCAGCCGTTCCGCCCGCAGCCGCACCTGGGCCGCCGACTCCTCCCCGGTCACGTAGAGGACCGGCAGGCCCCGGGCAGCCAGGTGCTGGGAGACCTGCAGAAGGAGGGTCGACTTGCCCACGCCGGGGTCGCCGCCCACCAGCACCACCGACCCGGGGACGAACCCGCCCCCCAGCACCCGGTCCAGCTCGGCCATGCCGGTCTGGAGCCGGGGCTGCTCGGCCGCCGGCACCTGGTGGAGGGCGATGGGCTCCAGGGGCTCCCGGGCCGCCGCCAGGACGCCGGCCAGGGCATGGCCGCGGCGCCCGCCGCTACCGGCGGGCGCCGCGGCCCGTTCCTCCACGAAGGTGTTCCAGGCTCCGCAATCTGGGCAGCGGCCCAGCCACTTGGCACTGGTGTGGCCGCAGGCCTGACAGGTGAAGACGGTGCGTGGGGCCACCGCCGTCCTCCTTCCGCCCGGGGCGGCTGCCCGCCGCCGGTTGCGTCACTGGGCCGCCGGTTCGTCCGCGCCGGCCGGCCCGTCGGGGCCCGCCGCGCCCGCGGTCGCCGCCGCCGCCACCTTCTCGCCCCGGCGGAAGACGATCCGGCCCTCGGCGTCCACGTCGACCACCACGGTGTCGCCCTCCTGGAAGCGGCCGGCCAGCATCTCCTCCGAGAGCGGGTCCTCGACCAGCCGGGTGATGGTGCGGCGCAGGGGCCGGGCGCCGTAGACGACGTCGGAGCCCTCCTTGACCAGCTTGCGCTTGGCCGCCTCGGTGACCTCCAGCTCCAGGCCGTGCTCCTTGAGCCGGTCCGCCACCCGCTTGAGCATCAGGTCGACGATCTTCATCAGGTGCTCTTCCGTCAGGGCGTGGAAGACGATCAGCTCGTCGATCCGGTTCAGGAATTCCGGCCGGAAGGTGCGCTTGACCTCGTCCATGATCTTCCGCTTCATGTCCTCGTAGTCGGGCGCCTCCTGGTCGGCGGCCTGGAAGCCGACCCGGGTCTGCCGGCGGATCAGGTCGGCGCCGACGTTGGAGGTCATGATGATCACCGTGTTGCGGACGTCCACGGTGCGCCCCTTGGCCTCGGTCAGGCGCCCCTCCTCCAGGATCTGCAGCAGCACGTTGAAGACCTCGGGGTGGGCCTTCTCGATCTCGTCGAACACCGCCACCGAGTAGGGCCGGCGGCGGACCTGCTCGGTCAGCTGGCCGCCCTCCTCATACCCCACGTACCCGGGGGGCGAGCCCACCAGCCGGGAGACCGTGTGCCGCTCCATGTACTCGGACATGTC
>DATCLH010000325.1:0-4432 GCA_036564035.1 Thermaerobacter sp. | reverse complement strand
GGCGGTGTGCATCTCCAGCTCCGGCAGGTGGATCCGGCCCCAGCCCACGTTCTCGTGGGTGAAGAGCTTGATCTTCTTGAACAGGGTGGCCCGGGCGATGACGGCCACCTCCCCCCGGGCGGCCTCGCCGCCGGGCACCGGGCGGGCGGCGAAGCAGTCCAGCACCTTCAGGTCGACCGCCAGGTGGGCGTCGGTATAATAGTCCACCCGCACCGGCCGCACGTAGGCCTTGTTCTCGGCGAAGTCCAGCCGCTCCACCTGATACTGTTGCCCCTCGTGGATGTAGATCGCCTGCTCGTGGACCAGCAGGGGCGCGGAGAAGCGGTCGACCTCCCCGATCACCCGGGCTCCCCGGCTGGTGTCGATGATGACCACGTACTCCTCCGCGGCGGAGCGCAGGCTGATCTCGTGGGCGGGGAAGGTGTCGCTGATCCAGTGCCACCGGTCGCCGGACCGGTGGACCAGCCCCTGCTCCTCCAGGAAGGTCAAGACGTCGTCCACCGGCTGGTCGCCGAAGCGCTCGCCGCTCTGAAAGGGCAGCTCGAAGGCCGCGCACTGGATGTGGCTGACCAGGATGTACAGGTTGTCGGGATGGATGAACGCGGCCTCCACCGGCTGCTCGAGCAAGAAGCGGGGGTGGCGGGCGATGTACTGGTCGAGGGGGCTCGACGAGGCGACCAGGACCGCCACCGCCCCCTCGTGGCGGCGGCCGGCCCGGCCCGCCTGCTGCCAGAAGCTGGCCACGCTGCCGGGATAGCCCGCCAGCACCGCCGCTTGCAGGGCGCCGATGTCGATCCCCAGCTCCAGGGCGTTGGTGGCGACCACGCCCAGGACCTCCCCCGAGCGCAGGCCGCGCTCGATCTCCCGGCGCTGGTTGGGCAGGTAGCCGCCGCGGTAGCCCCGCACCCGGTCGGCCTGGACGCCCAGGGCATGGCGCAGGTAGGTGAGCAACACCTCTACCGCCAGCCGGCTGCGGGCGAAGACGATGGTGGGGATCCCGTTCTTGAGGAACCGCTCCGCCCAGCGCCGGGCCTCCTGCAGGACGCTGCGGCGGATGCCCAGCTGGGCGTTGACCACCGGCGGGTTGTAGACGATCAGGTGGCGCTCGCCCCGGGGAGCCCCGTTCTCGGCGACGACCCGCACCGGCCGGCCCAGGAGCCGCGTGGCATGGTCGCCCGGATTGCCGATGGTGGCCGAACAGGCGACGATCCGCGGCCGGGCGCCGTAGAAGGCGCAGATGCGGAAGAGCCGGCGCAGGACGTTGGCCACGTGGCTGCCGAAGACCCCCCGGTAGTGGTGGAGCTCATCCACGACGACGTACTCCAGGTTCTCAAAGAGGTTGACCCAGCGTGTATGGTAGGGGAGGATGCCCGCGTGCAGCATGTCGGGATTGGTGATGACCACCTGGCCTGCGGCCCGGATGGCCCGGCGCGCCGCCTCCGGCGTGTCCCCGTCGTAGGTGTAGGCCTTCAGGTCCAGCCCCAGCTGGTCGATGGCCTCTTGCAAGGCCGCGTACTGGTCCTGGGCCAGCGCCTTGGTGGGGAAAAGGAAGAGGGCCCGGGCCGAGGGCCGCTCCAGCATGCGCTGCAAAACGGGCAGGGTGTAGCACAGGGTCTTGCCTGAGGCGGTGGGGGTCACCACCACCACGTCCTCCCCGGCCAGGCTGGCGGCCACGGCCTCCGCCTGGTGGCTGTAAAGCTGCCCGATGCCCCGGTCCCGCAGCCACGCCACCAGCCGCGGGTCGAGGGCGGCGGGCGGCGGTGCGTAACGGCCCGGATGGGCTGGTTCCACCTCCCAGGCCTGGATGCCCTGGACCCAGGCGGGTTCGGTGCGCAACTGGTCCAGCACCTGGCGCAGGTTCAACGGCACGGGGGCCACCTCCAGCGAATACCTGTTCGCTGCCCGAGGCGGCATCCCTGCCTCTGAACGTCCTGGGCCGGGGCCGGGGCGCGGCCGCAGCCGCCGGGCCGAACTCCGGAGGCGCACCGGGGGCCCACCGGGGAGGCCCACCGGCCGGCAGCGAGGTCTGGACCCGGTGGCCCGCCGGCTGGGGGACACCGGGGGCTCGGGCCCCGGCCCCGGGCAGGCTTCCCCCCGCCCCCGGCGAAGAATGGGATGACACCAGGCTGCGGGTGCGGCGGTCCGCTGCGCGGGGCGTCCTGTCCGGAGCCCGGGACCGCGGCCGGCGGCCGGGTGCCCCGTTGCCCGCCAGGCTGGAAGGCGTCGCGATCCGTCCGCCAAGCCCGGGCGGGCGAGGCAGCGGATCCCCCGGGCACGACCGTCACCACAGCGCCCGTGAGCGCACGAGCTTGGACGAGGGGAAGGGACCGGCCGGTGCAGATTCAACCCCTGGACCAACTGGAATGGGTGTACCCCGCCTTCTTCGTCGACTATCAGCGGGACTTCGAGCGGGTTCGGACCTTCTTCAACTACGACCCCCACGACGCGACGGCCTTCGCCCGGCGGGCCCAGGCCCTGGACCGCCTGCCCCACCAGCCGCCCCGGGAGGAGGTGGCCGGGGCGCTGGCGGCCTACAACGCCGCCTTGGGCGCGGAGGAACCGGCCCTGGAGGCGGCCCGCCGCCTGGCCGACCCCCGCAGCCTGGTCGTCGTGGGCGGGCAGCAGCCCGGGTTGGCCACCGGCCCCCTGTACACCGTCTACAAGGCCCTGGGCATCCTGCGCTGGGCCCGTCAACTGACCGACGCCTTGAAGCGCCCCGTCGTCCCCGTCTTCTGGCTGGCCACTGAGGATCACGACCTGGCCGAGTGCAACCAGCTCCACCTGCTGGACGAACGCGGCCGCCTGCAGCGCCTGAGCCTGCCCTTCCCCGCCGCGGTGGCCGGGGGCCAGCCCCCCGTGGGCACCCTGCCCCTGGGGCCGGCGGCCCGCGGCCTCATCGCCGAGATGGCCCGGGTGGCCGGGGTCCCGGCCGATCACCCCATGGTGGAGGTCCTGGAAGACGCCCGCCGCCGCTCGGCCACCCTGGGACAGTGGGTGGGGCGGCTGCTGGTGCGGCTGTTCTCCCGGGACGGGCTGGTGGTCCTGGACCCCATGGATCCGGTGCTGCGCCGGTTGAGCCGGCCGCTGTTCCAGCGGGCCCTGGTGCGCCGGGAGGCGATCCACCGGGAACTGGCGGCGGCCGCCCAGCGCCTCCAGCGGCGGGGGTACCGGCCGGGGCTGGACGTGGACCCGGCCCACGCCAACCTGTTCTACTTCGACGGGAGGCGCCGGGCGGCGCTGCTGTGGCAGGACGGCCGGTTCGCCGACCGCCACGGCCGGCTGGCCTTCACCCCCGCCGGCCTGGTGCGGGAGCTGGAGGAGCGGCCCGAGGCCTTCAGCCCCAACGTGGTGCTGCGGCCCCTGGTGCAGGAATGGCTGCTGCCGGTGGTCGGCTTTGTCGTGGGGCCGGGCGAGGCCCTCTACCTCGCCCAGCTGCGGGACGTGTACCCGCTCTTCGGCCTGGAGATGCCCGTGGTGTTGCCCCGGCCCGGGTTTACCCTGGTGGAACCCGAGGCGGTGGACCGGCTGCGCCGCCATCGCGCCACGGTGGGCGACGTCCTGGGGGACCCGGCGGCCTTGCGCCGGCGGGTGTTGGAGGCCCTGGACCCTCTGGGCATCGACGACCGCTTCGCCACCCTGCGGCAACAGCTGAAGGACCTCTATGCCGCCCTGCTGCCGGATCTGGAGCGGGTCCGGCCGGATCTGCGCGCCCTTGGCCAGGACAACCTGGGCCGCATCCTGATGCAGGTGGACTACCTCCACCGCAAGACCTGGCAGCACCACCGCCGCCGCCAGCGGGAGGTGGTCCGCGACCTGGACTGGCTGGAGGGCAGCCTGCGGCCCGGCGGCCAGCCCCAGGAGCGGGTCCACAACGTGTTCCCGTACCTGATGCGCTATGGCGAGCGCTGGCTGCGCTTCCTCCTCCGGGCGCCGTGGCCCGGCGGCCACCAGCTGGTCTTCCTCGACCCGCCGGCGGCGGCCGGGGCCGGCCTGGAGAAGGGGCCGCAGGCGGCCCTGGCGCCGGGCTCGCCGCCGGATCCGGCCGCCCCCACCGTCCCCGTCCCCGGCAGGGCATCCGCCGCCGGCCCGCGGGGGAGGGCGGCCCTGCGGTGACGAGCGGTGCCGGCGCGCCGCCGGGGACGGAGGCCGGGCCGCCGGTCTGGCCCGCACCGCCGGGCGGGCCTGGCGCCTTTCGCTCCGTGGCCCGGGAGGCCGAGGTCACCCTGGAGATCCGCCGCTCCCGGTTCATCGCCCGGGTGGCGCCCGTCGCGGGGCGGGAGGCGGCGGAGGCCTGGCTGGAGGCGGCCCGGGCCCGCCATCCCCGGGCGACCCACAACGTGCCCGCCTTCATCGCCGGTTTCCGCGGGGAGTGGCGCTGGTGCAGCGACGCCGGGGAACCGGCCGGCACCGCGGGCAAGCCGGCCCTGGAGGT
>DATCLH010000324.1:0-10438 GCA_036564035.1 Thermaerobacter sp. | reverse complement strand
CAGGTTTGCATAACGGACGATGAACGTCTTCAGGCCGGCATCCGGGAAGGCGATGGTCACCTCGGCGTCGTCGCCCTCGCCCCGGCGCATGACGATGGTGCCCTCGCCGAAGCGCGGGTGGACCACCCGCTCCCCCGGCCGGAAGGGTTCCCCGCCCGCGGCCGCGGGGCCGCGGGTGCCGTCGCCGCCGGGCGTCGCCCCAGCCGTCCTGCTGGCGCCCCGCCCGTTCCAGGCCGGCCCGCCGCGGGCCCGTCCGTCCAGACCGGCGCCTCCACCCGGACCGCCGCGGCCGCGGTCCCAGCCGAACGCCCCGCCCCCGCGGCCCGGCCGGCCCGCCGCACCCCACCGGGCCCCGGCACCGCGCCAGCCGGCGGCACCCGCCTCCCAGGCTTCCGCGCCGTCGTCGAAGGCCGGTTCGTCCGAGCCGGGGGGCAACCCCTGCCACTCCAGGTACCGCTGGTCGGCCTCCTCCAGGAAGCGGGAGGGCACCTGCCGCCGGGTGGCGCCGAACAGGGTGCGCTGGCGGGTGAAGCACATGTACAGCCGCTGCCGCGCCCGGGTCATCCCCACGTAGCAAAGGCGGCGCTCCTCCTCCAGCTCGTGGGGGTCGTCCAGGGACCGGCTGTGGGGGAAGACCCCCTCCTCCATCCCCGTGATGAACACCACGTCGAACTCCAGGCCCTTGGCGCTGTGGAGGGTCATCAGGGAGACGGCCCGGGCCCCCTCCTCCAGCTGGTCCACGTCGCTGACCAGGGCCACCTCGGCCAGGAAGTCCACCAGCGGCGCGTCGCCCGGACCCCGCTGGCGCTCGAAGTCCCGGGCCACCGACAGGAGCTCCTTCAGGTTCTCCAGCCGGGTGGCGGCGTCGGGCGTTCCCTCCTGCTCCAGCATGGCCCGGTAGCCCGTCCGCTCCAGGGCCAGGGCGATCACGTCGTAGGCGGGCCCGTGCTCGGCCGCCGCCCGCAGGTCGGCGATCACCCCGCCGAAGGCCATCAGGGCGGCCGCCTGGGGCCGGGTGATGCCGGGGATGTCCTCCGCCCGCGCCAGGGCGTCCAGCAGGCCCACGCCCTCCCGGTCCATGTACGCCTCCAGCCTTGCCAGGGTCGCCTCGCCGATGCCCCGCCGGGGAACGTTGACCACCCGCCGCAGGCTGATCCGGTCGTCGGGGTTCACCGCCAGGCGCAGGTAGGCCAGGATGTCCTTGACCTCCTTGCGCTCGTAGAACTTCAGCCCGCCCACGATCCGGTAGGGGATGCCCCGGCGCAGCAGGGTCTCCTCCACCACCCGCGACTGGGCATGGGTGCGGTAGAGGACCGCCATGTCGCCGTACCCGTACCCCTCGGCGTGGAGCCGCTCCATCTCCCGGGCGACGAACCAGGCCTCATCGTGCTCGTCGGCGGCGCCGAAGACCACCACCCGCGCCCCCTCGCCGTGGATCGAGCGCAGCTGCTTCTCCTTGCGCTGGGTGTTGTGCTCGATCACCGCCTGGGCCGCCGCCAGGATGGAGGCGGTCGACCGGTAGTTCAGCTCCAGCCGCACCACCCGGGCGTCGGGATAGTCTTCCTCAAAGCGCAGGATGTTGGTGATGTCCGCCCCGCGCCAGCGGTAGACGCTCTGGTCCGGGTCGCCCACCACGAACAGGTTGCGGTGCCCGGCTGCCAGCAGGCGCAGCAGCCGGTACTGGGCATGGTTGGTGTCCTGGTACTCGTCTACCAGGATATGGACGAACCGGCGCTGGTAGGAGGCCAGCACGTCGGGGGCCTCCTCCAGCAGCCGCACCGCCTGCATCAGCAAATCGTCGAAGTCCATGGCGCCGTTGCGCTGCAGGCGCTCCTGGTAGGCGGCGTAGACCATGGCCACCTGCTGCCGGTAGAAGTCCCGGTGCCGGGAGGCAAAGGCCTCCGGATCCAGCAGCTGGTTCTTCGCCGCCGAGATCAGGGCGCCCACCGCCTGGGGCGGGTAGCGGGTCTCGCTCAGGTTCCGCTCCTTGAGGACCTCCCGCAGGACGGAGCGGCGGTCGTCTTCGTCCAGGATGATGAAGTTCCGGTCGTACCCGATGCGATAGCCGTCCCGGCGCAGGATCCGGACGCAGCTGGCGTGGAAGGTGCCGATCCACATGTCCCGCGCCTGGGCGCCGACCAGCTGCTCCACCCGCTCCCGCATCTCCCGGGCCGCCTTGTTGGTGAAGGTGATGGCCAGGATCTGGTGGGGCGCCACCCCTTGCCGGAGCAGGTAGGCCACCCGCCGGGTCAGCACCCGGGTCTTGCCGCTGCCCGCCCCGGCCAGCACCAGCACCGGGCCCCCGGGGTGGGTCACCGCCTCCCGCTGGGCGGGGTTGAGATCCTCCAGCAAATCCGTCAACACCATGACCTCCCGCCGTCCCTGCCTCCCGCGTCCCGGCCGCTTAAGGGCGGGGCCCGCCGGCCAGTCCCGTCGGCGCCCCGGGCCGGTCCCACCCCTGGCCCCAGAGGGGCTCCGGTTCCTCCAGCGCCGGCGGGCCGTCGACGGGCAGCACGACCCGCATCCGGGTGCCGCGCCCCGGCTCGCTGTCGACGTCGATGTGGCCGCCGTGGCTGCGGACGATGCCGTAGCTCACCGCCAGCCCCAGGCCGGTGCCCCCGTCCTTGGTGGTGAAGAAGGGGTCGAAGATCCGGCCCAGGTGCTCGGGCGGGATGCCGGGGCCGGTGTCCTCCACCTCGACGATCACCCGGCCCGGCTCGGTGCCGGCAAAGGCCCGTACCTTCAGCCGCCCGCCGCCCGCCATCGCTTCCAGCCCGTTGCGGATCAGGTTGAGGAAGACCTGGCGCAGCTGCCCCTCGTCGGCCACCACCGGCGGCAGGGGCTCGGTGACGATCAGCTCGATCAGGCAGCCCCGGGCCGTCTCGGCCATGCGCAACATGTCGACCAGCCGCCGCAAGAGGGCGGCCAGGTCGACCGGACGCAACCGCAGCCGGGGCTGGCGCGCCAGCAGCAGGAGATCGTTGACGATGCCCTCGATCCGCTCGATCTCCTGCAGGACGATGGCGATGTAGCCCGCCGTCTCCCCCTCCAGCCGGCGGCCGATGAGCTGGATGAACCCCTTGATGGCGGTGAGGGGGTTGCGGATCTCGTGGGCGGCCCCCGCCGCCAGCTGCCCCACTGCCGCCAGGCGCTCCGAGCGCCGGGCCCGCAGCTCCAGCTCCCGCTGCTGGGTGACATCCTGCAACAAGACGACGGCCCCGGCCCGTTCCCCCTCCGGTCCCACCAGGGGAAAGGCTTGGGCCGCCACCGCCAGGGGCGCCCCGTCCCGCCCCTCCAGCTCCAGCACGCGGGGCGGCAGGGGTTCCGCCGCCGCCAGCTGCTCCAGCAGCATGCTATCACAGGGGTTGTCGCCGCCCAAGGGACGGGGCGGCCGCATCGCCTCCGCCGCCCCGCCGGCCCGCTCCAGGATGGCCGCGGCGGCGCGGTTGACCAGGGTGACGGTCCCCGTGGCGTCGACGGCCACGATCCCCGTGCCCACCTGCTCGAAGACCAGGTCCTGGAACCGCTGCAGCGCCTCCAGCTCCTGCAGCCGGGCCTGAACCTGTTCGAAGAGCCGGGCGTTGTCCAGGCTGAGGGCGGCCTGGCTGGCCAGCACGGCCAGCAGGTCGTTCTGGGTCAGGGGCGGCGGCAGGGGCTCGTCCCGCACCAGCACCACCGCGGCCAGCAACTGGTCCCGGGCCACCAGCGGGATGGCCACGACCCAGCGCCGCTGGCCGCCCAGCAGCCAGTCCGGCCCGCCGCCGGGCTCCAGGCGGCCGATCCAGGGTTTCTTCCCCTCCAGCAGCCGGTGGAAGGGCGGCTGCTGCAGGTCCAGCTCCCGGCCGGCCAGGGACGGCGGCCCGCCGCGGACGGCCGTCACCCGGAGAGCAGCGGTCCCGGCGGGCGCCAGCCACAGGACCCGGCCGCCCAGGATCTGCCAGAAGGTGTCCAGGACCCGCTCGACCACCTGGTCGGGGCGCAGGGTGGCGTTGATCACCCGGGTGAAGTGGGAAAGGGCCACCACCGCCCCCGACGCCTGGCGCAACCAGATCGTCTCGTCGAAGCCGCTGCCACGACCCTTGCCGCCGGACCCGCCTTCCCGGACGAACCGGCGCAGCTGCTCGGCGGCCACCGCCAGCTCCCCGGCCACGCTCAGCCCCGATTCGGGCCACGCGCCGGCGGCGGCCCGCACCCGGTCCAGCGCCGTCACCACCTGGGGGTCGAACCGGCTTCCGCTGCGGCGCCGGACCGCCTCCCAGGCGGCCCCGTGGTCCCCCCAGCGGTGGAGGGCGTAAAGGTACGTCTCGGCCACGGCCAGGATGCGGCTGCACAGGGGGATGGCGGTGCCCGCCAGCCCGTCGGGACCGCCGCTGCCATCCCAATGCTCGTGGTGGTGCCGGAGGACCCGGGCCACCGGTTCCAGGACGGCGATCCGCGCCACCTCCCGGGCCGAAGCCACGGCATGGCGGGCCAGCTGGGCCGGGGAGGGCTCGGCGTCCCCCACGCCCAGGGGGCGCGGCCCGCCGGCTTCGTGCAGGATGGCGGCCTGGCGCAGGTTGTCCACGTCCCGGCCCGCCAGGCCCAGGGCCTCGGCCAGCTCGGTGACCAGCCGGACCAGCATGTCGGCCCGCCGGACGGCCTGGGGGTCGGCCCGGAGGATCCCCAGGAAGCGGTCCACCGCCCGCTCCCGCAGGTAACGGGTCCAGAAGGAGGCCACGTAATGGTGGAGGACGGTCAAGGCGGGAAAGGCGGCCAGGGCGGCCGGGGGGTAGGCGTAGCGGGTGAAGACCACGTACACGCCCAGCCCCAGCAGGGCGGCGGTCGCCACGTGCCAGCCGTCGGCCACCAGGTAGGTTCGCACCTGCTGCCGGAAGGGAATCCGCCGGTAAAGGGCAAAGGCCGCGGCGACCAGGGTGCCGTTGACCACGCCGAAGGCGACGGCGCTTACGAGATACGGGGCGACGGCGTCACCTGCCCCCAGTGGCACCCCCCAGCGCCCACCCAGCAGGCGGAAGGCGCCGGCCGCCACCAGGACGGCCAGCACCGTCTGCCCGATGTTGAAGGCGGTGACCAGCCAGGGGGAGCGGCGGCGGACGGCCAGCAGGCTCCAGCCGATCACCTCGGCCCAGACGGGGACCGGCGGCCCCAGCAGCCACAAGGAGACCAGGACCACCAGCGAGCCCATGGACACGGCCTCGCCGCTGGGCGAATGGACCTGATACAGCTCCGCCACGAGCAAGGCGCAGCCCAGGACCACCACCAGGACCGAAGGCGGCATCGGCCAGGCGACGGCCTGGGCGACCACCCCTGCCAGGCCCGCGGCGGCGACGGCTCCCATGTAGAGGGCCACCACACCCCTGGGCTTCATAGGAAGACCAGTTCGCTGGGCCAAGCGGCAACCCTCCCCCGTCCACCGGGGACGAACCCGCCACGCGAAAGCCGCGTCCGCGCAGGCGGACGCGGCTTTCGAGTCACCGGGTCCGGTGGCCTGGCCCCGGGCCGCCCGCCAGGACCGGGCCCTTGCAGCGTCGCGGCGCCGTCCCTTTACACCCGGTCGCAGCCCGTGTTTTGATGGTGCTGACGGGTGCGTCGGTGCGGGACGGCCGACCGCGGCGGGCCGGCCGCGGGGCCGGGTCAACCCCTTCTGCCGGACCGCGGCTCACATCGGCCAGCTGATCTGGGCGTTGACGATCACCGTCACGGCCGCCAGCACACCGGCCAGCGCCGCCGCCAGGCGGTAGAGCACGTTCCCACCTCCACCCGCGTCCGGCCGGTCCCGCCCCTCCCGCCAATCCCGGGCGGCGACCGGCCGTCTTGTGACCCGGCCCTTCACCAGCCAGGATACGACGCCCTTCCCGCGAATCCTCCCGAATCACGGAAAATTAGGACCGGCATTCGACGGTTTTCGACAACAAGTCCGCTATGTAACATCCTTTCCCTGGATCGGCCTGGCGACTGACGCCGCCGGTGCCCCTCTCGCCCGGGCCGCTCGCAGGCCGGCCGCAACCGGCGTCGAAGGGTGACTGGGACCGGCGGGGGGCCCCGGTTCCCGGCCCCCTCACTCCCACTCGATGGTGGCCGGCGGCTTGGAGGTGATGTCGTACACCACCCGGTTCACCCCGTCCACCTCGTTGGCCAGCCGCCGGGCGATGCGGTCCAGCACCTCGTAGGGCAGGCGGGCCCAGTCGGCCGTCATCCCGTCCTCCGAGGTCACCGCCCGTACGGCCACGGCCTCCCCGTAGGTCCGCCGGTCGCCCATCACCCCCACCGTGGGCGTGCCGGTCAGCACGGCAAAGGCCTGCCAGAGCCGTCCCTCCAGGCCGGCCCGCCGGATCTCCTCGCGCACGATGCGATCGCAGGCCCGCAGCCGTTCCAGGCGCTCCGCCGTCACCGGCCCGGCCATGCGGATCGCCAGGCCCGGCCCGGGGAAGGGTTGCCGGTCGACGATGGCGGCAGGCAGCCCTAGCCGGCGCCCCACCTCCCGCACCTCGTCCTTGAACAGGTCGCGCAGGGGTTCGACCAGCTGGAAGGCCAGGTCCGGCGGCAGCCCACCCACGTTGTGGTGGCTCTTGATGGTCGCCGCGGCCCCGCCCCCGCTCTCGATCACGTCGGGGTATGTCGTCCCCTGCACCAGGAAGGGGATCGGCCCCAACTCGGCGGCCAGCCGGCGCGCCTCCGCCTCGAACACCCGGATGAAGGTCTCCCCCACGGCCTTGCGCTTGGCCTCCGGGTCCGACAGCCCCTCCAGGGCGGCGAGGAACCGGTCCCGGGCGTCGACGACCCGCAGGTCCATGCCCAGCCCCGCGAAGCTGGCCCGGACCTCTTCGACCTCTCCGGCCCGTAGCAGGCCCGTGTCGACGAAGACGCAGGTCAGCCGCGGCCCGATGGCCCGGTGGACCAGGATGGCCGCCACCGCCGAGTCCACGCCGCCGCTCAGGGCACAGAGGGCCCGGGCCCCGCCCACCTGCTCCTGTAAGGCCGGCACCGCCCGCTCGACGAACCCGGCCATGCTCCAGCCGCCCCGGCAGCCGCAGATGCCGTACAGGAAGTTGGCCAGGATCTCCCGGCCCCGCGGCGTGTGGGCCACCTCCGGATGGAACTGGACCCCCAGCCAGCGCCCGCCGCCGCCCTGCACCGCCGCATAGGGCGATCCCTCCGTCCGGGCCAGGACGGTGAAGCCCTCCGGCAGGGCGGCCACCCGGTCGCCGTGGCTCATCCACACATCGACCCGGTCCCCCAGCCCGGCCAGGAGGCGGCCTGGTTCCAGCACCTCCAGGACGGCGGGGCCGTACTCCCGGTGGTCGGCCCGTTCCACCCGGCCGCCCAGCTGGTGGACCATCAGCTGCATGCCATAGCAGATGCCCAGCACCGGCACCCCGGCCTCCCAGAGGGCGGGGTCGCAGCGGGGGGCGCCGGGTTCGTAGACGCTGGCGGGCCCGCCCGAGAGGATCACCCCCCGGGGCCGGTGGCCCAGGATCGCCTCCAGGGGTGCGTGGTGGGGCAGGACCACCGAGTAGACGCCCAGCTCCCGCACCCGCCGGGCGATCAGGTGCCCGTACTGGGAGCCGAAGTCGAGGATCACCACCCGCTCGTCCGGTTCCACCAGGGACGGGGCGGCTTCGCTGCCGGTCACGGCCATCGCTCCTTCCTGCCCAGCGCCGTTGGGGTGCACGACGCCATTCTAGCAGGCGGGGCCGGGGTAGCAGGCATGGCCGGGGAAAAAGCAGGCGGGGTCCCCGCCTGGGACGCGGGGACCCCGCCCGGATTCCGCCCACGGGTTCGGGCGCTGCGCCGCCGGTTCCGGCGGTCCGCCCCAGGTTCCGGCGCTCTGCCGCCGGCTGCGGCGGGCCGCACGGCCGGTGGGCCGGGCCGAACGGCCGCGGCGGGCACAGCGGGCTGCGACGGGCTCAGAAGTCCATGTCGCCCATGCCGCCGCCCGCCGCCTCCTTCTTGTCCTCGGGCAGGTCGGCCACCAGCGACTCGGTGGTCAGCACCATGGCCGCGATGCTGGCGGCGTTCTGCAGCGCCGAGCGGGTCACCTTGGCCGGGTCGACGATCCCGCGGGCGAACATGTCGCCGTACTCGCCCGTCAGCGCGTCGAAGCCCTCGTTGTCGGGCAGCTGCTTGACCCGCTCGACGACCACGGAGCCCTCCAGACCGGCGTTGGTCGCGATCTGGCGCAGCGGCTCCTCCAGGGCGCGGCGGACGATCTCGATGCCCATCCGCTCGTCCTCGTTCTTGGCCTCGACCTTGTCGAGGGCCTTGATGGCGTGCACCAGGGTGGCGCCGCCGCCGGGCACGATGCCCTCCTCCACCGCCGCCCGGGTCGCCGACAGGGCGTCCTCGATGCGGTACTTCTTCTCCTTCAGCTCCACCTCGGTGGCCGCACCGACCTTGATCACGGCCACGCCGCCGGCCAGCTTGGCCAGCCGCTCCTGCAGCTTCTCGCGGTCGAAGTCCGAGGTGGTCTCCTCGATCTGCCGCTTGATGACGTTGATCCGGGCCTTGATCTTCTGCGGATCGCCGGCGCCCTCGACGATGGTCGTGTTCTCCTTCTCCACGACCACCTTCTTCGCCCGGCCGAACATGTCGGGGGTCACGTTCTCCAGCTTGATGCCCAGGTCTTCGGAGACCACCTGGCCGCCGGTGAGGATGGCGATGTCCTCCAGCATGGCCTTGCGCCGGTCGCCGAAGCCGGGGGCCTTGACAGCGCAGGACTGCAGGGTGCCGCGGATCTTGTTCACCACCAGGGTGGCCAGGGCCTCACCCTCCACGTCCTCGGCGATGATCAGCAGCGGCTTGCCCCGCTCCACCACCCGCTGGAGGACCGGCAGCAGGTCGTTGACCGAGGAGATCTTCCGGTCGGTGATCAGGATGAAGGGATCCTCCAGCACGGCCTCCATGGCCTCCGGGTCGGTGACGAAGTACGGCGACAGGTAACCCCGGTCGAACTGCATACCCTCGACGACCTCGACGGTCGTGTCCAGGGTCTTGCTCTCCTCGACCGTGATCACGCCGTCCTTGCCGACCTTCTCCATGGCGTCGGCGATCATCTTGCCGATCTCTTCGTCATTGGCCGAGATGGAGGCCACCTGCTGGGTCGCGGCCTTGGTCTCGACGGGCTTGGCGATCCGCTTGATCTCCTCGACGACGGCGGCGACGGCCTTCTCGATGCCCCGCTTGACCAGGATCGGGTTGGCGCCGGCCGCCACCACCTTCATGCCCTCCCGGACCATGGCCTGGCCCAGGACGATGGCGGTGGTGGTGCCGTCACCGGCCACGTCGTTGGTCTTGGTCGCCACCTCCGTCAGGAGCTTGGCGCCCATGTTCTCGAAGGGGTCCTTGAGCTCGATGTCCCGGGCGATGGTCACGCCGTCGTTGGTGATGGTGGGCGAGCCGAACTTCTTCTCCAGGACCACGTTGCGCCCCTTGGGGCCCAGCGTGATCTTGACGGCGTTGGCGACGGTGTTCAGCCCCTTCTCGAGGCTGCGCCGCGCCTGTTCGTTGAAGACCAGCTGCTTCGGCATGCCGCTCTCCCTCCTCGGTCACTGCACGATGGCCAGGATGTCCCGCTCGCTGAGGATCAGCAGCTCCTCGTCGTCCAGCTTGACCTCGGTGCCGGCGTACTTGGAGAAGATCACCCGGTCACCTTCCTTGACCTCGAGGGGAACCTTCTGGCCATTCTCGAGGATGCGGCCCGTCCCCACGGCCAGGACCTCACCCTGCTGGGGCTTCTCCTTGGCCGTGTCCGGCAGGATGATCCCGCCCTTGGTCCGCTCCTCCTCCTCCAGCACCTTGACGACCACCCGGTCGCCGAGAGGGCGCAGCTTCACCGAAACGGTCCCTCCCTTGGGCTGCGGCTGAACGCTCACCGCCGTCCACCTCCCTGAAGTCCGGCAGGTTGGTCCCGGGGCGCCCGGCCACAGCGGTTGGATGATGGTTTGAGGTGTCGTTTCGGCCGGTGGGCGCAGCCCCCGGGCCGCGAGACGCCTGTCCTGTTAGCACTCCCTTGCGGGGAGTGCTAAGCCACCGACTATGGTAAGGCGGCCAGAAACGGTCGTCAAGCCCCGATTTGGCCGCCCCTCCCAATGTTGCCGCTTATCCTGTTCCCGGTTGACCCGCCGCTTATGCACCGGCATCGACCCGGCTGCACCGGCAGGCACCCGGCCGGCGCCCCCGGCGGAGCCGTTGGTCCGATTGGCGGGCCGGGATCACCCGGACCGGGACGCGCCCGCCGGCCGGTCGCCGCGGCCTTGATCAGCCGGGCTGAGCCCCGGCGCCGGGGCCCGCCAAGCCAGGGTGGGCGGGGCCGGGGCTGTGGTGACCGGAAGGACCCGGGCCGCCTCCGTTGGGCCCGTGGCCGTCCCCATGCCCGTGGCCGCCCCCGTGCAGGATGGCCAGGGCATGATCCAGCAGCGGCTCCAGGGCCTCCAGGCAC
>DATCLH010000323.1:0-2580 GCA_036564035.1 Thermaerobacter sp. | reverse complement strand
GACGTGTTCGGCGCCACCACGGGGGTCGACACCCGGCAGCTGGTCCCCACCAGCCGCGGGGTCTCCCGGCTCACCGGGGTGCCCGTTCCTCCCAACAAGGCGGTGGTGGGCGCCAACGCCTTCGCCCACGAGTCGGGGATCCACCAGGACGGGGTGATCAAGAATCCCCTCACCTACGAGATCATCCGGCCCGAGGCGGTGGGCGCCGGCGGCTCCCAGCTGGTGCTGGGCAAGCACTCGGGGCGCCACGCCGTGCGGGTCGAACTGGAGCGGCTGGGCTTCCATCTGCCCGAGGACGCCTTCCGCGAGGTGTTCCGCCGCTTCAAGGCCCTGGCCGACCGGCGGGAGTTCGTCAGCCGGGACGCCCTGGCCCGGCTGGCCGCCGAGGTCCTGGACGAGCGACGGGAAGAGAGCGGGGCCGCCTCCCGGCTGGCCCACGGCGCCTGACCCCCCGAAGCGGGCCGTGGCGAGCACGGCGGCGACCCCGTTGCACCGGGCGTGCGGCCGGGTCCCCAGCCCGGACGGCCGGCCGCATGCCCAGCCTATGAAAATTCGCCGGCCGGGGTACCGGCCCCTGCGAAGTGCGAAGGAGGTTCATCCCATGGCGGCCCCGCGCCCCATGACCATCACCGAAAAGATCCTGGCCGCCCACGCCGGCGTCCCCTGGGTCGAACCCGGCCAGCTGGTGGAGGTCCGGGTCGACTTCCTCATGGCCAACGACATCACCGCGCCCCTGGCCATCCGCGCCTTCCGCGAGATGGGGGCGACCCGGGTCTTCGACCCCGAGCGGGTGGCCATCGTCCTCTCCCACTTTGCCCCCAGCAAGGACATCCGCAGCGCCGACCAGTGCAAGGTAGCGCGGGAGTTTGCCCGGGAGCAGGGGCTTGTCCACTACTACGAGATGGGCGAGGGCATCGAGCACGCCCTGCTTCCCGATCGCGGGCTGGTTCTTCCCGGGGAGCTGGTGCTGGGGGCTGACTCCCATACCTGCACCTACGGGGCCGTAGGCTGCTTCTCCACCGGCGTGGGCAGCACCGACCTGGCCTACGCCATGGCCACCGGCGAGACGTGGCTCAAGGTCCCGGAGACCCTGAAGTTCGTCTACTATAACCGGCTGCAGCCCTGGGTCACGGGCAAGGACCTGATCCTCTACACCATCGGGCGCATCTCCTGCGACGGCGCCACCTACAAGGCCATGGAGTTCACCGGTGAGGCGCTGGCCGACCTCAGCATGGACGGGCGCCTGGCCATGGCCAACATGGCCATCGAGGCCGGCGGCAAGAACGGCATCTTCAACCCCGACCAGCGGACCCTGGACTACGTGGCGCGGCGGGCCCAGCGGCCCTGCAGCCCCGTCTGGTCCGATCCCGACGCCGAGTACGCCGAGGTCTACGAGTTCGATGCCGCCCAGATCGAGCCCCAGGTGGCCCTGCCCTGGTCGCCCGACAACGTGCGGCCCCTGAGCCAGGTGGAGCGGGTCCCCATCGACCAGGTCTTCATCGGCTCCTGCACCAACGGGCGCCTGGACGACCTGCGCACCGCCGCCCGCATCCTGCGGGGCCGGCGGGTTCATCCCGAGGTGCGGGCCATCGTGATCCCCGCGTCCCGGGACATCTACCTGCAGGCGCTCAAGGAGGGCCTGATCGAGATTTTCATGGCCGCCGGGTGCGTGGTCAGCGCCTCCACCTGCGGGCCCTGCCTGGGCGGGCACATGGGCGTGCTCGGCAAGGGCGAGCGGTGTGTCAGCACCTCCAACCGCAACTTCGTCGGCCGGATGGGCCATCCCGAGTCGGAGTCGTACCTGGCCAACCCGGCGGTGGCCGCGGCCTCGGCGGTGGCGGGCCGGCTTTGCCATCCGGAGGAACTCGGCATCCGGTACGAGGAGGTGGCCGGGGTCGCCTGAGGGCGGCCGGCCGGTGCACACCGGGGCGGATGGCCCACCACGTAGGGGCCGGTCGGTTAACGCCCAGGGCGGGCGGCCCTCCGGCAGGCGTCTGGCCGGTGCGCATCGGGGCGGGCGGTCCGACGGCAGATGGCTGGCCGGTTTAGGCCCAGGGCGGGCGGCCCGGCGGCAGGCGGCTGGCCGGTTCGTCCGGAGCGTCCCATGAAGGAGGAGGTGGCGGCCGTGGGCCGCGTGTGGAAGTACGGCAACGACATCAACACCGACGTGATCATCCCGGCGCGATACCTGTTCACCACGGACCCGGCGGAGCTGGCGGCCCACTGCATGGAAGACCTGGACCCCAGCTTCGCCGGCCGGGTGCAGCCCGGCGACGTCATCGTGGCCGGGCGCAACTTCGGCTGCGGCTCGTCCCGCGAGCACGCGCCGGTGGCCATCCGGGCCGCGGGGGTGGCGTGCGTGATCGCCGTCTCCTTCGCCCGGATCTTCTACCGGAACGCCATCAACGTGGGCCTGCCGATCCTGGAGTGCCCGGAGGCGGTGGAAGCCCTGCAGGATGGCGACCAGGTGGAGGTCGACGTGGCGGCCGGCACCATCCGGCGCGTGGCCACCGGGGAGACCTTCCAGGCAGCCCCCTTCCCACCCTTCATGCAGGAGATCCTGCGCTGCGGCGGGCTGGT
>DATCLH010000322.1:0-1603 GCA_036564035.1 Thermaerobacter sp. | reverse complement strand
CGGCCGCCCAGGAACACGTCGCCCGCGTCGGGCCGGTAGATCCCGGTGATCAGGTTGAACACCGTGGTCTTGCCGGCGCCGTTGGGGCCGATCAGGGCCAGGATCTCGCCCTCGCGCACCTCGAAGCTGACGTCCCGCACGGCCACCAGGCCGCCGAAGCGCTTGGTCACGCCCTCCACGGCCAGCAGGGCCACGGCCCTCACCTCCCCCCGGCGGCACCGCCGGCGGCCGCCCCCGGACCGTCGCCCGCGCCGCCTGCCGGCGCGCCGGGGAGCCCACCCTCCGCCCCGGCGGGCCATCCGCCGGCGCCCCCCGGCACGGCGGCCGACCCGTCGCCGCCCCGCATCGCCAGCCGCCAGCGCCGGCTGGGCCAGAGGCCCTCGGGCCGGACGATCATCAGCACCACCATGGCCGCGCCGAAGACCAGCATGCGGTAGTCGGCCAGCCCGCGGAAGAGCTGGGGCAGCACCACCATGGCGAAGGTGCCCAGGAACACGCCGGGGATGGAGCCCGTGCCGCCCAGGATGACGATGGCGAACATCACCACCGACTCCCAGAAGGAGAAGCTCTCCGGCGCGATCACCCCCATCTTCGCCGCGTACAGGTTCCCGGCCACCCCGGCCAGGGCGCCGCCGACGGCGAAGGCCAGCACCTTGTACCGGCCGGTGTCGATGCCCATGGCCGCCGCGGCCACCTCGTCCTCCCGGATGTAGCTCCAGGCGCGACCGACGCGGCTGTCCTCGAGGCGCACCGCGATGAACACGGTCAGGAGCAGGAAGAACAGGCTGAGGTAGTAGAAGTGGGTCAGGTCCGTCAGGCGGAATCCGAGCAGCACCGGCCGGTCGATGCCCAGGATCCCGTTGCTGCCGCCGGTGAGCCCGAACACGTCGTTGCGCAGGGCGATGCGCACGATCTCCGCGAAGCCGACGGTGACGATCAGCAGGTAGTCGCCCCGCAGGTGGATGATCGGTCGCGCCACGGCCACGGCCAGCAGCCCCGCCACCACCGCCGCCACCGGCAGCAGCACCAGGACCGGGATGCCCAGCCGCGTGTTGAGGATCGCCGTGGTGTAGGCGCCGGCGGCGAAGAAGGCGGCGTGGCCCAGGTTGTACTGGCCCGTCCCTCCCAGGATGAAGTTCAGGGACAGCGCGAGCATCGCCCAGAGGCAAAAGGTGAAGCCGATCTCCAGGTAGTAGCCGTCGAACCCCACCAGCAGGGGGAACGCCAAGGCCACCAGGAGGGCCGCTCCCCCGGCCAGCCGGCCCGCGGCGCGGCCGCGCCACCCGGCGGCCACCCCTCGCATCGCCATGGGGTCGCCCCCTTTCCCGCACCGGCCCCCGACGCCGGCTCCCCGGGACCGGCCCGGGGCGGCCCGCGCCCGGGCCGGCTGCTCGCCGGTTCGTCAGATCTTCTCCGCCACCCGCTCGCCGAGGAGCCCCGTGGGCCGCACCAGCAGGATCAGGATCAGGATGAAGAAGGCCACGGCGTCCTTCCACTCCCCGGCCACGTAGCCCGCGGCCAGGGTCTCCGCCAGCCCCAGGACGAGCCCGCCGACCATGGCGCCGGGGATGTTGCCGATGCCGCCCAGGATCGCCGCGGTGAA
>DATCLH010000321.1:0-2003 GCA_036564035.1 Thermaerobacter sp. | reverse complement strand
CCGTGGGGGAGGGCGCGGTGGGCTGGCCCGGGGAGGGGGGACCGGGCGGTGCCGCAGCGGTGCCCGAAACCGGGTCCGCCGCCGGCCCGGCCGGCCCGGTCCCCGAAAGGGCCGGGGTGCCAACGGCCTGGACGCGGCCGGGACCCTTCCGGCCCGGTGCCCCCCGGTGGGTGCGGGGCGCCACCTGGACGGCCGCCGGGGCCGGTTCCTCCGGCCAGGCCGCGGCGGCAGAACCGCCGCTGGCGGCCGGGACCCCACCGGCCGCGGCAGCATCGGCCCCCCGCGGCGGGCCGGCGGGAGCCGGACCGGCGGGAGCGGCCAAGGCGGGTGCCGCGCCCGGCACGGCCGCCTGGATCGAGGCCTTCCGCCGGGATCCGGGGCTGGAGGGGCCCGCCGGGGCGGAGCTGCTGCGCCGCCTGCAGCCCCTGGGCCAGGTGGCGGGGACCTACCTGGCCTGCGCCGGCCCGGACGGGCTCTATCTGGTCGACCAGCACGCCGCCCACGAGCGGGTGTACTTCGAGCGGTTCCTGGTCCAGGGCGCGGCCGATGAGGGCATCCCCTCCCAGGGGCTGGCGGTGCCCGTGGTCCTCGACCTGCCGGCGAGCGAACGGGCCTTGCTGGTCGAGCATGCCTCAGCGGTGGCCCGGCTGGGCTTCCAGGTCGAGCCCTTCGGGCCCCGCTCGGTGGTGGTGCGGGCGGTCCCCGCCGGCCTGGCGGGCCAGCCGGCCGCGGGCCTGCTGACCGATCTTCTGGCGCGGCTGCTCACCGAGGCGGTCCGGGGCGAGGGGGAGGGGGAGGGCGGCGCCGTCCTGGACACCGACCGGGCAGCCCGCATCCTGGCCGCCTGCAAGGCGGCCATCAAGGCGGGGGACCGGCTCCACCCCCAGGAGATGGCCCAGCTGCTGGCCGATCTGGCCCGCTGCCGGCAACCCTATACCTGCCCCCACGGCCGTCCCACGGTGATCCGGCTGGGGGTGGAGGAGCTGGAGCGCCGCTTTGGCCGCCGCGGAGGCTGAGCGGGGGCGGGACGCGGGAGGAACCGGGCTCCGGGCCGTGGGGGTGAGCCGGCGTGCTGATCGTCATCGTCGGGCCGACGGCGGTGGGGAAAACCGAGCTGTCGCTGTTGCTGGCGGAGCACCTGCCCCTGGAGGTGGTCTCCGCCGACTCCACCCAGGTGTACCGGGGCCTGGACATCGGCACCGACAAGGTGGACCCGGCCGTCCGGCGGCGGATCCCCCACCACCTCATCGACATCCGGGACCCCGACGAGCCCTACAGCGTGGCCGACTTCCGGCGGGATGCGGCCGCGGCCATCGAGGCCATTCGCCGGCGGGGACGCTACCCGGTGCTGGTGGGCGGCACGGGCTACTACGTCACGGCCCTGCTGCGCGGCTACGACTTCGAGCCGGTTCCACCCGATCCCGCCCTGCGGCAGCGACTGGAGGAGGAGTACCGGCGGCTGGGGGCCGAGGCCCTGCACCGGCAGCTGGCGGCCGTGGACCCCGAGCGGGCCCGGGCCATCCATCCCCATGACCGCAAGCGGCTCGTCCGGGCGCTGGAGATCTGGCACCAGACGAGGATCCCGCCCAGCCGGTTCGAACCGCCCCGGCAGGGTCCCCTGGCCTACGACGCCCGTTGCTACGGCCTGACGGCGCCCCGGGAGCAGGTCTACCGGGCCATCGCCCAGCGGGTGGACCGGCAGCTGGCCCGGGGCCTGGTCGAGGAGGTGCGCCGCCTGCTGGAAGCCGGCTACGACCCGGATCTGCCGGCGCTGCAGGCCCTGGGGTACAAGGAGATCGTGGGTTACCTGCGGGGGGAGTACGATCTCGAGGAAGCCCGGCGGCGGCTGATCCGCAACACCCGGCGGTACGCCAAGCGGCAGTGGACCTGGTTCCGCCATCAGCTGCCGGAGGTCCGCTGGTTCGACCGGTCGGTGTGGACCCTGCCCCAGGTGGCCCGCTTCATCGCCGCGGAGGTCACCGGCCGGGGCGAGAGCCCGGCGG
>DATCLH010000320.1:0-6785 GCA_036564035.1 Thermaerobacter sp. | reverse complement strand
CCTTGGAACGGTCCGGTGATTCGGCGGATGCGGCGGAGGGAGGTGCGTCCATGGCCGGCGAGCCAGGGACCGGAGGAGTCGTGGTCGAGGCGAGAGGGCTGGCGAAACGCTTCGGCCGGATCACCGCGCTGGAGCACGTGGACCTCACCATCGGGCCGGGGATCTTCGGCCTGCTGGGACCCAACGGGGCCGGGAAGACCACCCTGTTGCGCATCCTGGCCACGGTGCTCGATCCCAGCGAGGGCACCCTCGCCATCGCCGGTCACCGGCTGCCCCGCGGAAAGGAGGCCGTACGCCGGCTCCTGGGGTACGTTCCCCAGGAGTTCGCCGTCTATCGCCGGTTGACGGGACGGGAGTTCCTGGACTACGTGGCCCTCTTGCGCGGCCTGGAGGATCCTGCGGTGCGGCGGCGGCGCGTCCAGGAGGTGCTGGAACGGGTCAACCTGCTGGACGCGGCCCACCGCCTCTGCGGCACCTACTCCGGCGGCATGCGCCGGCGCCTGGCCGTCGCCCAGGCGTTGCTGGCCGACCCCCCCTTCCTCGTGGTGGACGAACCGACGGCCGGCCTCGATCCGGAAGAACACCTGCGGTTCCTGGACCTGCTGGCGGAGCTCGGCCGGACCCGGACCATCGTGTTCTCCACCCATGTTGTGGCCGACGTGGCCGCCACCTGCAGCCGGCTGGCGGTGCTGAGGGAGGGCCGGCTCCTGTTTGCCGGTTCCGCCGCGGAGCTGGTGTCCCGGGTGCGGGGCCGGGTATGGGAAGTCCGGGCGTCGGAGACGGCGTTGCAGCGGCTTCCAGGCGAGGTGGCGGTGGTCAAGGTCCGGCCCGCGGGCGCAGGCGTGGCCGCCCGGGTGGTGGCCGGACAGAATCCCGGCGGCCTTGGCGTTCCCGCCGAACCGACGCTGGAGGACGCCTACGTGGGGCTGGTGTCCGGTGTCTTGGCGGAGGGTGAGGGATGAGGGGACCCGCAGCGGTATCGATGATCCATCCGGGCGGCCGGCGCTGGCGCCGCTTCCTGGCTCTGGCGGGAAAGGAGCTCCGGCTGTGGTTGCGCAGCGGCGGCTTCTGGCTGGCGCTGGCCGCCATGCATTTCTGGGGATTGCCCTGGAGATGGCTCGTCACGCCGATCCTGACCAGCCAGGACGTGTCCTGGCAACTGCTGAGGGACGGCCTGTCCTTTGGCGGCCTTATCGTCCTCTTCGCGTCCGCGGCGGCCATGGGGCGGGACCGGGGATCCCAGGCCAGGGAATGGGTGGACAGCCTGCCCGTATCCAACGCGGAATGGGTGGCGGCCCGCTGGCTGGGCGGCCTTGTCGCCTGGGGGCTGGCCGGCCTGGAACTGTTCGCGGCGGCAGCGCTCTTCCAGGCGGGGCACGGAGACGCCCCGGTGCAGGCCACCGTGCTGGCTGCGTTCTACGCGGGCCACTTCCTGCCGGGCGTCGGCCTGCTGCACACCGTCGGCACCCTGTGGGGCGCTCTGTCGCTGCCCCCGTTGCTGACCTACGGGTTCGTACCCGTTCTGTGGGTGCTGACGGCCATGCCGATGTCGCCGGTCACCGCCTACCTGCCGGCCGCCGCGGCGGCGCTCCCGGCGGGGGAGCCCGCACGAGGAGTCTTCCTGCAGCCGTCGACCGTCAGCGGGCTCTATCCCTATGAGCCGCTGAACTTCTGGCGCCGGTTCGTCCAGGTGGAACTCGCCGTGCTGGGGCTCGTGCTGGCCGCCCTGGCCTACCACCCGCGCCGGGAGGCGGGGACTGCCGGGTTGCCTCGCCGGCGGTGGATCCTGGCCGGGACCGCCGCCGCCCTGCTGCTGGCAGCGGGTCTCGGTGGCCGGGCGTATCTGGACTGGCACCGGGCGATCGGGCCAGGCTTGCGGGTCGTACCCGGGCCGGCCGACGGGCAGGCGCCTGGGGGTCAAGGGGCGCCGGCTGCCGGGCACCGTGCCCACGTGGTGGCGGAACGGATCACGCTCCACGTCCAGCTGGAGGAGGACCGCTCCCGCTACCGGGTGCAGGCCCACGTGCTCGTCCGCAACGCCGGTGCGGCACCGGTTCGGTCCATCCCGGTCCACCTGGGACCGACCTGCGCGGTGGACGAACCGGCGCCAGAGGCCGCTTCCCCGAGCGCGGTTCGCCGGCCTCCTGGGAACGCAGCGGAGCTCATCCCGCCCGCCCCCCTGGCCCCGGGCGAACCCTTCGGCGGCCAGATCCGCTACACCTGCCATTACCGGCCGGACCGCCCGTGGCGGCTCACGAGGGGGGCACCGCCGGTCCTCGAGCACCTATCCTATCCGGATTTCCCCGCCCCGCCCGGCGGCACCCGGTGGGATGTGACGGTGACCATGCCTGCCGGTTTCTGGCTGATCAGCAACGTGCCGTCCGTCGCGGAAGGGGTGGAGGCGGGCGGCCGCCGGCAGATCCAGCTGGCGGGTAAGGCAGGGGAACTGCGGGTCTTCGGGGCGTCCTATTCCCGGAGGGAGCACGGCCCATTGCAGGGTTACGCCCACCCGTACCACGCCCGGGCGCTGGACCCGCTGCTGGCGGCGATCGCCCAGCGCATCGACCACCATCGCCGTTGGCTCGGGCGCCCCCGGTGGCACCCCGACCTGACGCCGCGGCCCGTGGTGGTGGAGGTGCCGGAGCCCTTCGTGGTGTCCGGCGTGCTGGGCGTCCGGGAGCACGAGCTGTTGCGCTTTGCGCCGGCGGCTCGGGGGACGGGTGATCCTGGCCGCCAGCGGTTGGCGGACTCCCTGGCCCTGGCCCTGTGGTGGGGAGGAAACGACCTGCTGGGTGCCGGCCCGCTGGCGGAACCGGTCCGGGTGGTCACCGGTCCGGGGGGACGCTCGCGGGTGGTTTTCACGTCGGTGGAACTGGGCACGGTCCAATTCCTCAACGTGCGGTTTCACATGGTGCAGGCCCAGGACCCCCATTCGATCCGGGCCACGGCGTTGGCCGTGGTGGGGGAGACCGTGGAGGGGACCCGGCCATCCGGCCCGTTCCCTGACGTGCGGGAGCGCGATCGGCTTGGCCTTGACGTGGCGGATCCGGTGGCCGCGGCCGTATTCCTCACCCTGGACGAGGTCGCCACCCGTCTGGGAGAAGCCGCGGCCCGCCGGGTCGTGGGGGCGGTCCATGACCACTTTGTCGAAGCCGGCCTGGCCGCCCTGCGGGCCGTGCGCGAGCCCGCCGGCCCGGAGACCGAGCCGCGGCCTTCGCTGGGGGCTGAGCTGCAGGGACGGATCGATCGCTTCCTCCAGGCCGTTGAGGCGTTGCCGGGGGCCGAGGTCATCGCCGCCCGGGCACGGGAACGGCTGGCCCAGACCGTTGCACCCGGTTGGCGGGATGCGGGGGAGGGGCGGCGGTGATGGGCCAACGAAATCCCTCTGGGATCCACCATCGCCGCTGGTGCTACGAGCTGCGGGTGGCCGTGGACCGGGCCGTGCTGCTGGTCGTCGTCCTGAGTTGGGCCACCTGGACGGCGGTCCTCGTCTGGCGCGGCCGCCACGGGCCATTGACGGCCACATTCGTCCTGGGTGGGATGGAACTGGTTCTCCCTCTGCTGGGCGCCGCCATCACGGCGGTGGTGGCCGCCCGCGACTGGGAGGAGGGCACCATCCCGTGGCGGCTCTCGCTGCCCGGTGGAGCCCCGCGGCTGCTGGCTGTCCGGCTCGTTACAGCCGGTCTCGTCTGGGTGGTGGCGGTGGTGGCCTGGGCGGCGACGGCAGCCGTGGCATGGCGGCCGGCCGGGCGGGCGGCGGTCACGCCGGCGGGGATCCGCTGGGAGGCGTCGGACGTGCTGGTGCTGCTGACACCGCCGGCCCTGTGGCTGGCCGCACTGAGCCTAGCCGGGACCTTGCTGGGGCGGGCGAGCCTGTGGGGGATCACGGCGGCCAGCGCCTTCTGGCTGGCCGACCTGGCCTCCAGAGGCACGCTGGTCGAACCCCTGGGCGTCCTGTACCTGAGTGCGGGACCGGTGGCGCTGGACTACGCGGCCAACCGCCGGTGGCTGGTAGGGGGTGCCGTGGCGGTGGCGGTCCTTACGTATCTGGGCTTCCGCAAGGAGGAGCGCTGGCTCCGGTGACGCGGGAAGGGCAGCCTGCCGACGAAGAACTGTGGCGCCAGCTCCAGCGGGGCAGCCAGGCCGCGCTGGAGGTACTGGTCCGCCGCTATCACGGGCCGCTCTGGGCCTACGCCTGGCGGTGCACCCGGGACTACCACGCGGCCCAGGACCTGGTGCAGGAGACTTTCATGGCGCTCTTGGAGAAAGGCCATACGCTGCAGCGACCCGGCGCCCTGAAGCAGTGGCTCTTCCGCGTGCTGACCCGGCGCATCCTCGATTGGCAAAAGGCCGCCTGCCGGCGGGAGGTGGCGGTCGGCGACACCGGCATCCCGTCGGCCGAGCCGGGGGCGCCGCGGGGAGGGGTCATCTCCCTGGCGGAGGTGATGGAGGGCAAGGAGCAGCGCCAGCGGGTCTCGGTGGCGCTCCAAAAGCTGCCGCCCGCCCAGCGGGCGGTGATCGTCCTGCGCTTTTACCATGACCTGTCGCTGCCGGAGATCGCGGACATCCTCGGTACACCGGTGGGGACCGTCAAGTCGCGGCTCCACTACGGCCTGCGAGCCCTATACGCCCAGTTGCAGGCAGCTGCCACGGGCGAACGGGGCGATCGACCGCAGCAAAGGCTGCCGGGGACGGGCCGGGGAGCGGTGGCGGCGGGAGATGGGCGGCAATCGCGTGGCGGCTTCGGAGAGGGGGTCGCGCCGCGATGAGCGACCGGCTGGGGGATCGGGCCGTGGAGGGCCAACGGGTCCGGCGCCTGCGGGATGCCGTGGCCAAAGAGCTGGACGACGTCCCCGGTGCCCTGTCCCCGGACCAGCTGGAGGCCGTGCTGTCCTGGCTGGCCCAGGACGCCGTCCCCCACCCTGCGCAGGCCATGACGGAGCAACTGCTGGACAGCCTTCGCCCCGCCCTGGCCCACGGGGCCCGCCCGCGCTTCCGCCGGCGCCTGGCGGCCACCGGCGGCTCGGGCATGCCTGCCGCCATGGGCCTCTTGGCCATCCTGCGCCCCCAGGTCACGTTGTTGGGGCGGTCCTTCTGGCTCGGCTCGGCCGTCCTGGCGGCCACCCTCCTGCTGGTGGCCGCGGCGCGCCAGTCCGTGCCCTTCTTCCTCTGGGTGGCGCCCCTCCTGGCCGTGGTCGGGGTGGCGCTGGCGTTCCGGGGGTCCGGCACCGGCCTGGGGGAGGCGGAGAGGGCCTGTCCGGTGGATCCGCTGGCCTTGGCGTTGGGTCGGTTCGTCCTGGTGACCCTCTACGACGCGACCCTTCTGGGGCTGGCGACCCTGGCGTTGCACCTGGCCGGACCGGCCGCTGCCGGCGGCGTCCACGTCGCCGCCCTGTTGTTGGCCTGGCTGGCCCCGTTCCTGTTCCTGGGCACGGTGGCCTTCGTCCTCTCCCTGCGCTGGGGTGGGGTGACCGGCCCGGCGGCGGCCATGACCCTGTGGGCCGCCGTGGTCTGGCGGCAGCTGGCGCCGCCGGGCGCGGGGAGCGGGCTGGTGTGGGCCCTGGCGGCACCGCCGGGAGCGGGTGCCTGGTGGCAGGGCAGGGTCCTGCTGCTGGCCGTCACCGCCGTCGTCTGGGCGTTCCTGTGGGTGCGGACGTGGGGGCGTTCTGGGTCCACGTACGCCCAGCGGGGCTGAAGGGTGGGAAGGGCCGAGGGAAAGGCGCCGGAGCTCTTGCCCCCCGACCCGGGAGCTGAGTGCCGTGTATCTGGAGGCGATCCGGTTGGGAAAGCGTTACGCGTGGCGCCCGGTGCTGCGCGACGTCAGCCTGGGCGCGGGCCCCGGCATCCTGGGCGTGGTGGGGCCCAACGGCGCGGGCAAGACCACCCTGCTGCGCATCCTGGCGGGCGTTCTTGCGCCCTCGCAGGGCTGCGTGCTCTGGAACGGCCGCGACATCGCGGACGATCCCGCTGCCTACCGGTGGCAGATGGGTTACAAGCCCCAGGACCTGAGCGTCTATCCCGGCCAGACGTTGGTGGGAGCCCTGCGTTACCTGGCCCGGCTCAAGGGGATCCCGGACGCCCTGGTGGATCAGCGGGTCCGCGAGCTGGCCGAGGAGTGGGGTTTGACCCCCGTCGCCACCCGCCCGCTGGCGACCCTCTCCCGCGGCTGGCGCCAGCGTTTCTTCCTGGCCCAAGCGCTGCTTTCCGACCCCGACATCCTGATCCTGGACGAACCGGCCGTAGCCCTCGACGAATGCGGCCGCCAGGAGCTGTTTCGCCGTCTCCGCCTGCTGGCTCGGGAACGGGTCGTGATCATGGGCGGGCACGGGTTGCAGGAGCTGGCGGAGGTCGCCGACCGCCTGCTGGTCTTGAAGAGGGGCACCGTGCGGTTCCTGGGAACGCCGGGCCAGCTGGCGGCCCGCGCGGCGGGCTGCGTCTGGGAACTGCGCCTTCCTGCCGGCGATCCCGCCCTGGCGCGGTTGCGCCGCCAATTCGTCGTAACCTGCCGGCGGGACGAACCGGCCCGTGCCGGTCCCGGTCCCCTGCAGGTGCTGCGCCTCGTGGCCCGGCGGCGCCCCCATCCCGCGGCGGTGCCGGTGGAGCCGGGGCCGGTGGAAGGGTACCTCTGCTGCGTCGGGAACGGAGCCGCATAGGCCCGTGGCACCCAGGAGCCCGCGCCGCTGACGGGTACCCTGGTGCCCGGGCGCAGCGGCAACCCCAGGGGGGTGGCCCGATGAAGCCGGGACTGGCGGGGAAACGGACGGGTGACGGCTAACGCCCGGCCC
>DATCLH010000319.1:0-2626 GCA_036564035.1 Thermaerobacter sp. | reverse complement strand
GAGGGCGGGGAGGCCGGCGGGCGGGTCGTGGCCGAGGGGCCGCCCGAGGCGATCATGGAGGAACCGGCCTCCTATACCGGGCGTTTTCTCAAGCAGCATCTGGAGCGCCAGGCCCGCCGCGAGGCGGGCGCCGCCGGGGCCGCCGCCGGTCCCGCCGCTTCCGGGCGCCGGGGGGCCTTGGAGCTGGCGGGCGCCGGTTTGTTGACCCCGCCTGCACCCTAACCCCCGTCTCTCCACCCGAACCCCTTAGGCGGGCCGGCGGGTGATGGTGATCCGCGGACCCCGGCCCCGGGCGGGCGGCTGGGAGGCCGGCGACCCGGTGGAACCGGCCGGTGCGTCCTGGAGGCCGGGACTTTCGCCCGGGTTGGGTGCCCGGCCTGCGGTTCCGGTGATGTCCTGCCGGTCGCCATCCCGCGGGTCGCCCGCGGGTGGGGCTGCGCCGTGCCGGCCGGCTGCGGAACCCGCTTCGGCGGTCGGGTTCCCGGCCGGACGGGGGCTGCGGCCGGGGCGCCGCGGCCGCCGGCGGCCGGCCCGGCCCGGCGGGTCCTCGCCGCCGTCCTCCGGGGGATGGAACTCGCGCAGCAGGGCCTGGGCCACCGCCACCACCGGCACCGCCAGGATGGCCCCGATCACGCCGGCCACCTCGTAACCGGCCAGGAGGGCCAGCAGGGTGGCTAGCGGGTGAAGCCCCACCGCCTGCCCCGTGATGCGCGGAACCAGCAGGTTCCCTTCGACCTGCTGGACCACGATGAAGAACAGGGTCACGTAGAGGACCGCGGGCCAGGGCTGGAACAGGGCCACCAGGATTGCCGGGATGGCTCCGAGCACGGCGCCGACGATGGGCAAGAGCTCCATCACGCCGGCGATCACGCCGAGCAGGGCCGGGTAGGGGATGCCCAAAAGGCTCATTCCCGTCCCGACGGCCAGGCCGATGATCAGCCCCAGCAGCAGCTGCCCGCGCAGGTAGCCGCCGAAGACCCGCAGGGCCACGGCCTGGGCGCGCCGGACGGGTGACCGGTAGCGGGGGGGCAGGTAGCTCAGCATCTGCCGGTTGAGTCCCCCGCCGTCGACGACCAGGTAGATCGAGATCACCAGGACCAGCAGGGCGTTGGCCAGGGTGGTTCCCACTCCCGTGATCACCGCGGTGACCCCGGCCAGAATCCGGTTGGTGCTACCGGCCACCCGCTGCAGGAACTGGCCCGCCAGGTCCTGCGGCTCCAGGCTGACGCCGTACTGGGCCAGGAACCGCTGCAGGTTCTCGATGTACGTCTGGAGGAGCGGCACCGCCTGGGCAACCTGCTCCCGGTACCGGGGCACCGCCCAGAAGAGCTCCTGGGCCTGTTCCTTGATGGGGCCGGCCAGGTAGACCACGCCCAGGGCCAGCAAGGCGACGAAGGCCAGGTACAAAAGCAGCGCCGCCAGGGCCCGGCTGCGCATGCCCCGTTCAAGGAAGCTGACGGCCGGTTCCAGGAGGAAGGCCAGGACCCCCGCCAGGCCCAGCAGGGTGAGGGTGCGGGCAAAGTGGGAGAGCACCCACCACACGAGCCAGAGCACGGCGGCCCCGGCCAGGATGTTGAGCAGGCCCACCAGGGTCGACCAGGCGGGCCCTCCCGGCTCCGGGGGCCGGCCTTCCCGCTGGCTTGGGGGTTCCATCGCCAAAGGACGTTCCCTCCGCCTCCGCCGCCGTCGCGAAGCCCACGGCCGGGTCGGGCAGGGTGGACAAGATGGCCTCGGGCCCACCCCTTCCCCGGCTCAAGGCTACCGGCCCATCTTCGACGACGGGACCGCCGGTTCCCTGCTCGCCGGGGCCACGCAACCGGCCCCGGGGCAGCGCCACCGCTCGGAATCCGGTGTTCTAGCCCCTGTGCGCCCCGGCTTGTGGAACCCGAGCGTTCATGACAACGGTATGGTTCGGCGGTGCAAAGATTATGACCGGCGGAACCTGCGGAACCATGACCGGCGGAACCTGCGGATTGGGTCTCCGGATGGGGGTCCCGGGGCCCCTCAACGGTCTCGCTCCAGGGTCTCCCTCTTGAACGCACCGGCCCGGAACGAACCCGGCGCGGCGCCCGCGGATCCGGCGGCGGCCATCCCGTTGAGCGGCATGACGATGCACCGTTCCTAAAAACGTAAGCATTCATGGGTAAATCCCTGCTTACGACGCCGGGCGAACAGTGCTCCCGACGGTTTGCGCCGGGGAATCGCACCCCGGAGCCCAAGCCAGACCATCCCGCTCCGGGCCGTGCGGGCCTCCGCCCGCCGGTGCCGCAGCGGATAGGGGTTCCCCCCTGCCTGGGCCTCCCTCGGAGGGACGCTGGTACAGGGCGTGCGTCTGCTTCCGCCCACGCACGCTGGGGAGAACCCGGCTCCAGTCGCTCCAGACGTGCCTTCCCCGATTCCGCGCGGGTAGGGGACGGGCGTTTCCGGACCTGAGCCGCTCCCCAAACTTCAGGCCCCGCCGGGCAATCGCCACCGCAGCTGCCCCGTGGGGCGACAGCCCGTACCGGGCCATAAACTTGATCTTCCCAATCACGCTGGTGTACGCCGGGTTAACCTCGATGACTTCCACGCCCTCCCGGGCCGCCCGGGATACTAGCAGGGCGCAAAAGGCAGCATACGCAAAGTG
>DATCLH010000318.1:0-5037 GCA_036564035.1 Thermaerobacter sp. | reverse complement strand
TGTCGGCCAGGATCTCCATGCCCAGCTCGAAGTGCTCGTCGAGGACGCGGATGTAGAACGACGTGTCCTCCTTCGACGTATATGCGTTCATCTGCCCGCCCACCCGGTCGACCACCTCGGCCAGTTCCCGGGCGGTGCGGCGCTCGGTGCCCTTGAAGGCCATGTGCTCCAGCAGGTGGGCGATCCCCGCCTGGGCCTCCGGCTCATCCCGGGAGCCGGTGCGGAACCAGACGCCCACCGTCACCGAACGGACTCCCGGCACCGTCTCGCTGACCACCCGCAGGCCGTTGGGCAGGGTGGTAATGCGATAGGGGGTGCCGGCCCAGCTGCTGCTGCGACCTGCCGCACCGTGTCGTCCGTTCATCCCAGGCCTCCTTCCCCTCACCCGGCCAAGACCCGGCGCGCGCCGCCGGGCGCCTCCCCTGGGCTTGTTGGCCGGCGCCGGCCCCAGCCGGCCGGCGCCGGCCGGCCGGTTCCACCGTCACCGTCCTGCGCCCCGTCCCCACGGCCCAACGAAGCCCCAACCCCAAAGAAAAAGCTTCCCGCTGGGGGAAGCTTCACCTCTTGGGCCAGGCGGCGCCGGCTCGGACGAACCGGCGGCACCCTCACCGCCGCCGCCGGCCGCGGGGGCCGCCCATCCCGCCGGGACCGCCGCCGGGCCGCCCGTTGCGCCCGGCCGGCCCGCGCCGCTCGCCGGTTCCACCCACGGGCACCGGCTCGTCGAAGTCGTGGGCCCGCGGCCCGCTGAGCTGCTCCATGTGCTTCTTCTCGGGCTGCTCCTCGATGGCGTCCTTGCGCGACAGGTTGACCCGGCCCAGGTCGTCGATCTCCACCACCTTGACCAGCACCGTGTCGCCGGGACGCACCATGTCCTCCACCTTGGGCACCCGCTGGGGCGCCAGGCGGGAGACGTGGACCAGCCCCTCCTTGCCCGGCAGGATCTCGACGAAGGCGCCGAAGGTCATGAGCCGCGTCACCTTGCCCAGGTAGACGCTGCCCACCTCCACGTCGGCGACGATCTGCTCGATCCACTCCTTCGCCTTCTCGCCGCCCTGCTGGGTCTGGGCCGCGATGTAGACCTTGCCGTCGTCCTCGATGTCGATCTTGACCCCGCACTCGTCGGCGATGCGGTTCACCATGCGGCCGCCGGGGCCGATGACCTCCCGGATCTTCTCCACCGGGATCTGCATGATGATGATCCGCGGCGCGTAGGGTGACAGTTCTGGACGCGGCTTGTCGATCACGGCCAGCATCTTGTCCAGGATGAACAGGCGCCCCACCCGGGCCTGCTCCAGGGCCGTCTCCAGCACCGCCCGGTCGACGCCGGCGATCTTGATGTCCATCTGGATCGCCGTCACGCCCTCCCGGGTGCCGGCCACCTTGAAGTCCATGTCACCCAGGTGGTCCTCGATGCCCTGGATGTCCGTCAGGACGGCGAAGCGGTCGCCCTCCTTGATCAGGCCCATGGCCACCCCGGCCACGGGGGCCCGGATCGGCACGCCCGCGTCCATCAGGGCCAGGGTGCTGCCGCAGGTGCTGGCCATGGACGTGGACCCGTTGGAGCTCAGCACCTCCGAGACCAGCCGGATCGTGTAGGGAAACTCCAGCTCGTCGGGAAGAACCGGCACCAGGGCCCGCTCCGCCAGGGCGCCGTGGCCGATCTCCCGCCGGCTGGGCGCCCGCAGCGGCGCCACCTCGCCGGTGCTGTAGGGCGGGAAGTTGTAGTGGTGCATGTAGCGCTTGAACTCCTCGATCTGCCCGAGGGTGTCCAGCATCTGCCGGTCCCCCGGGGCGCCGAGGGACGCCACCGTGAGCACCTGGGTCTGGCCGCGCTGGAAGAGCCCGGACCCGTGGGCCCGGGGCAGCAGGCCCACCTCCACGTGGATGGGACGGATCTCGTCGGGCCGGCGGCCGTCGGGGCGCACGCCCTCCTCCAGGATCTGCCGGCGGACGATCTCCTTGAGCACGTCATCCAGGACGTGCTTGATGTCCATCTCCGCCTCGGGGAACTCCTGGAGCAGCTCGGCCAGGGCCGTCTTCTTCACCTCGTCGACGGCGGCCTCCCGCGCCTGCTTGTCCGGGTGGTTGATGGCCGCCCGCAGCCGCTCGGTGTACCGGGTGCGCACCGCCACGGCCACGGCCGGATCGGGCTCGTAGAGGACCGGCTCGGCCTTGGGCTTGCCGCACCGGGCGATGATCTCCTCCTGGAAGGCCACCAGCCGCCGGATCTCCTCATGGCCGCGGAAGATGGCGTCCAGGATCGTCGCCTCGGGCACCTCGTGGGCGCCGGCCTCCACCATGTTGATGGCGTCCTTGGTCCCGGCCACCGTCAGGTCGAGCCGGCTGTGCTCCCGCTGGGCCGCGGTGGGGTTGATCACCAGCTCGCCGTCCAGCAGGCCGACCTCCACCGCCCCGACGGGCCCGTTCCACGGGATGTCGGAGATCCCCAGGGCCACCGAGGCGCCGATGATGCCGGCGATCTCCGGCGAGCAGTCGTCGTCGTAGGACAGGGTGGTGACGATGATCTGGACGTCGTTGCGGTAGCCCTTGGGGAACAGGGGCCGCAGCGGCCGGTCCGTCAGCCGGCCCGAAAGGATGGCCCGCTCGCTGGGCTTGCCCTCCCGGCGGAAGAAGGAGCCGGGGATGCGGCCCGCGGCGTACAGGCGCTCCTCCCAGTCGACCCGCAGGGGGAAGAAGTCGATGCCCTGCCGCGGCTCTTTGGAGGCCGTGGCGGTCGCCAGGATCACCGTGTCGCCGTAGCGCACCAGGGCGCTGCCGTTGGCCTGCTGGGCCAGCTGGCCGATCTCCACCACCAGCGGCCGCCCGGCCAGCTCCGTTCGGAAGACCTGCTTGATGTCGCCTGTCGGGGTCTCCATGTCCAAGTCGTCGGGCCCTCCCCTCCAAGGAAAGGACAAGAGCGGGCGGGTGCCCGCTCTTGCCGGCAAACTCAGCGCCTCAGGCCGAGGCGTGTGATGACGGCCTGATACCGTTCGGCGTCCCGGCTCTTCAGGTACTGCAGCAGCCGGCGGCGCTTGCCCACCATCTTCAGCAGGCCGCGGCGCGAGTGGTGGTCCTTCTTGTGGCGGCGCAGGTGCTCGGTGAGCTCGTTGATCCGCTCGGTCAGGATGGCCACCTGGACCTCGGGCGAGCCCGTGTCCTGCTCGTGCTGGGCGAACTCCTTGATCAGCTGCTGCTTGCGCTCCTGGCTCAGCGCCATGCTGGCTCCTCCCTTTCCAGGGCCCGGGCATCCCCGCCCGGCCAGGCCGCCGCCGGAGGAACGGCCGGCTTCGCCGGGGGATCGCCGCCGCGGGCCCGTCCCGGGCCTCGTCGGACCCGGCGATGTCAAAGGTCGAAAAGATTGTAACAACGGCGCCGGGCGTTGGCAAACGGCGTGGCCTTGCGCGGGCCGGCGGCGTGAACGGGTGGCCGCGACCCCTCCGGCCGCCCGGTTCAGGACGAACCGGCGTCCAGGAGGAGATCGCCCAGGAGGGGATCGCCCTGGGGGGGCTCCCCCAGCGCCTCCCGCGCCGCCGCTACGTCGCGGCCGATCTGGGCCACCAGCTCCGCGGGCCCGTTGAAGCGGCGCTCTTCCCGGAGGCGCCGGGCGAAGCCGACCCGCAGGGTCTGGCCGTAGAGGTCCCCGCCCCCGTCCAGCAGGTGGACCTCCAGCCGCAGCGCTCCCCCGCCGAAGGTGGGCCGCCGGCCCAGGTTGGCCACCCCCGGGAAAAGGCCCTGCGGGGTGCGGACCCAGACGGCGTAGACCCCCGGCGCCGGCAGGGCCAGCCCCGGGGGCAGGTCCAGGTTGGCGGTGGGGAAGCCCAGCCCCGCGCCGCGGCCCTCGCCGCGCACCACCCGGCCGGCCACCGAATAGAGCCGGCCCAGGGCCGTCGCCGCCACCTCCACCTGCCCCATCTCCAGCAGGCCGCGGACCCAGCTGCTGGACACCAGCTGGTCGCCGACCCGCACGGGCGGCACCGTGTGGGTCCAGAACCCCCACTGGCGGCCCCAGCGCTCCAGGTCCTCCGGCGTCCCCACCCCACCCCGGCCGAAGCGGAAGTTGTAACCGACGAACACGGCCCGGGCCCCCAGGCGGCCCGCCAGCACCTGCCGGGCGAATTCCTCGGCGGGCGTCTGGGCCAGAGCCCGGTCGAACCGGGCCACCAGCACCCGGTCCAGGCCCAGGGCGGCGAACAGGGCCAGCCGGTCCTCCAGGGTGCCCAGCAGGGGCGGCATCTTCTCCGGCGCCAGCACCGCCAAAGGATGGGGATCGAAGGTGAGGGCCACCGCCTGGGCCTGCTGGGCCCGGGCGGCCGCCACCGCCCCGCGCAACAGGGCCTGATGGCCCCGGTGGACCCCGTCGAAGGTGCCGATGGCGACGCAGGTCGGTTGCGTCCCGCGCCAGTTGGTGATTCCGTGGATGACCTCCATGCCCACTCTCCTAGCCCGTCCTGGCCCCGTCCCGGCCGGGGCTCTAAGCCCCTTCGGCGCCTGTCAGCGCGGTTCCGGCGGCAGGACCTTCTCCGGTACGGCCCGCCAGCCGGCCCCGTCCCGCCGCAGCTGCGCCACCGCCAGGAGGCGCCCCTGGGGATCCAGCAACCGGACCCGCTCGGGCGGCCCCTCGCCGTCACCGGTCCCCGCCGGGCCCGGACCCGTTCCTGGCGGCGGCGCCGGCGGGACGTCCCAGGGCTGCGGCCGGGCCCGCGGCGGGCTGCCGTGGAGGACCCGGCGGGCTTCGGCCGGATCCAGCACCCAAGCCGGCAGGAAGCCCAGGGCCTCGGCCGGCGCCACCAGCCCGCGCCTGGGGCCGGTGCCGTCGCCCCCGGCCCCGGCGGCCAGTTCCTCCAACGTCACCGCGTGGTCCAGGTGAAAGGCCCCCTGGGCGGTGCGGATCAGGGCGGCGAGCATCGCCGGCACCCCCAGGGCCGCCCCCAGGTCCCGGGCCAGGGCGCGCACGTACGTGCCCTTGCTGCACACCACGTCGACCAGCAGGCGGGGCACGGGACCCGGCCACCAGGCCACCAGGTCGAAGCGGTAGAC
>DATCLH010000317.1:0-1679 GCA_036564035.1 Thermaerobacter sp. | reverse complement strand
CCCTGAAGCTGCCGCAGCACCTGCACGCCCGTCTGGTAGACGAAGAAGGCGTAGAAGGCCGAGAGGGCCACCAGGCCGAGCCGTGACAGCCAGCCGGGCCGCAACTCCGGCGGGAGGATCCGGGTATTGAGCCAGAGGACCAGCAGCCCGCCCAGCACGAAGGCGACCCCGGCCATGTTGGCCACCAGCAGGACCAGGGTCAGGGGGTTGTAGGCGAACAGGAAGGCCAGCCACACCGTGACGACCGCCAGGATGATGTAGTAGACGACCCGGATGTCGTTGCGGGTGAACCGCCCCAGTCCCGCCGCCCACAACAGGTCCGTCAGGTGCCGCACCACGGCGTCGGTGGCGGTGATCTGGGTGCCCCACAGGACCCAGAAGCCGATCAGCAGGACCCAGACCCAGCCGAGACCGCCCAGGAACTGGGACACGGCGTGGGCCTGGATCGCCGCGACGTCGTAGTTCCCCTTGAGCGGCGTGCCCGGGGCGATGAGCCCGACGGCGAGGAGGACGCAGAGGTACATGCCCAGCAGGCAGCCGCCGAAGTAGAGCGTCCACTGCTCCCAGCGGCAGTAGCGCAGCCACTCCCGGAACCGCGCCAGGCTCTCGGCCGTCAGGTCGAAGACCTTGCCGGTGGGCGACACCTCCACCTTGCGGCCGCCGATCAGGGCCGGGATGTAGCCCACCTGCCCGCCCATGCCCCAGCCCCGGTCCCGCATCCAGTTGGAGGCCGCCATGTTGAGGACGCCGCCGGTGGCCGCGTAGGCGGCGAAGCCGCCGATCAGGGTCCAGTTCACGCTGCCGCCCTCCCCCGACGGCAGGAAGCCGAACTGGAAGAACCCGGCCGCGACCCGGCCCCACCACTCCCACGGCACCAGCCACAGGTCGAGGACGATCAGGCTCAGGAAGATGAAGACGACGGCGAAGGTGGAAACCCGCGCCAGGGTCCGCTCGACCCGGCTGCCGAAGGTCACCACCAGCATGACCAGCAGCATGGCCAGGATGCCGTAGACCAGGACCAGACCCTTGTCGGCGTCACCGGGCAGCCGCCCCAGGTGCAGGGCGGCCAGGGCGGTGGCCGACGAAGCCGCCCAGCCCGGCGAGACGGAGAGGATGCAGATGAGCGCCCAGACCGGACCCCACAGCCACCGGCCGGGCCAGAGGCGCATGAGGCCGGGGATCACCGACTCCCCCGTGGCCAGGGTGTAGCGCTGGCACTCCAGGTTGAACACCGTCTGCAGGACCGTCGCCACGGTGGCGATCCACAGCAGGGCCGGCCCGTACTGGATGACCGACCGCGGCCCCAGCAGCCACTCGCCGCTGCCGATGGAGATGCTGAGCAGGATCGCGCTGACGCCGATCATCTTGAGGAAGTTCCGCCCCGTGAAGGGCGGCGGTGCCGGGAGTTCGCCGACCTCCATGGCCGGACCCAATCCCATGGGCACCGTCCGGACGCCGTTCGCCACGGTTCACCCCTCCCTGCGGCGGGCCCCTTTGGGCCCCGCCGGCGGTGGCCGTCCTCCCGGACGGCGGTGCACTGGACGCTGGGCGCCGCCTTCCGCCCCGGCTCCCCCAGAGCCCCGGGGCGGCGCGGCCGGTTCCACCGGATTCGCTGGCGATGCCCCGGCCCGGTGCGGGTCGCCCCTGCGGCCCCTCCCCGGGCTCCCACCCCCTTCCCG
>DATCLH010000316.1:0-14976 GCA_036564035.1 Thermaerobacter sp. | reverse complement strand
ACCCTGCGCCGGGAGCTGCTGCCCACCGCCGACGCCCTGATCGTCCGCAGCCGGGTGAAGGTCACCGCCGACCTGATCGCCGCCGCGCCGCGGCTTCGGGTCATCGGCCGGGCGGGGGTGGGGGTCGACAACATCGACCTGGAGGCGGCCACGGAGCGGGGCATCGTGGTGGTCAACGTGGCCGACGGCAACACGGTGGCCGTGGCCGAGCACGTCTTCGCCCTGCTGCTGGCCCTGGTGCGCCGGCTGGTCCCGGCCGCCGCCTCCCTGCGGGAGGGCCGCTGGGAGCGGTCCCGCTGGGTGGGCGAGGAGCTACGGGGCAAGGTGATGGGCCTGGTCGGCTTTGGGCGCATCGGCCAGGAGGTGGCCCAGCGGGCCCGGGCCTTCGGCATGGCGGTGCTGGCCCATGACCCCTACGTGCCGGAAGCCCGCATGCGCGAGCTGGGGGCCGAACCCGCCCCGCTGGACGAGCTGCTGGCCCGGGCCGACGTGGTCAGCGTCCACACGCCCCTGACCCCGGCCACGCGCAACCTGATCGACGCCGCGGCCCTCGCCCGCATGCGGCCCGGCGCCTACCTGATCAACACGGCCCGGGGCGGGATCGTGGACGAACAAGCCCTCTACCGGGCGCTGGTCGAGGGCCGGCTGGCGGGGGCGGGGCTCGACGTGTTCGCCGCCGAACCGCCGGGGGAGAACCCCCTGCTGAGCCTGCCCAATGTGGTCGCCACGCCCCACCTGGGCGGTTCCACCCGGGAGGCCCAGGCCTACAACGCCCGGGCCATCGCCGAGCAGGTGCTGCGGGCGCTCCAGGGCCAGCCCGTCCGCGGAGCCGTCAACCTGCCACCCCTCTCGGACCGGGACTGGCGGGCGGCCGGGCCCCTGGCCCCGGTGGCCGAGCTGGTCGGCCTGATCTACCGCGAGGGACTGGGTGGCCCGCTGGAGGACCTGGAGCTCCGGGTGCTGGCCCGGGAGCTCCCGTCCGAGCGGGGGTTCGAACTGCTCGCGGGGGCAGCCCTCAAGGGGCTGCTGGCCGGGGTCGTCGACGGCCCGGTCAACGCGGTGAACGCGCCGGTGCTGGCCGCCCGCCGCGGGCTCGCCCTCCGCTGGCGGAGCGAGCGGCACCCGGACCTGGCCGCGCCGGTGGTGGAACTGGCCGGCGGCCGTGGGGCGCGGCGGGCGGTGGCCGGTAGCCTGAGCCCGGAGGGGCTGCCGCGGCTGGTCCACCTGAACGGCTTGCCCCTGGACATGGTGCCGGCTCCGCGCCTGCTCCTCACCCGGCACCATGACCGGCCGGGCATGATCGGCAAGGTGGGAAGCCTCCTCGGGGCCGGGGAGATCAACATCGCCGCCATGCAGGTGGCGCGGCGCCAGGTGCGGGGGGAGGCCATCATGGTGCTGGCGCTGGACGACCCGGTGCCGCCGGCGCTGCTGGCCGAGATCCGCCGGTTGCCGGGCATGGAGGAGGCCCGCCTGGTCCAGGTACCGCCGGCCTTGCTGGAGCCGGCGCCGCCGGTCGAGCCGGCGGCGCCCCGGACAGCACCGGAGGCCGGCCGGGACGCGGGGGGACCGGTGCAGCGGCTGATCACCGAAAGAGCGGGATGACGTAGTTCGCCAGGAAGTAGAGCACGGCCAGCAACATGATGATCCAGGCCCCGTACTTGATCGCCGTGGCGCCGGCGCCGTTGCCGGCGCCCTGCTTTTCTTCGTCCACCGTCCGACACCTCGCCCTTCGCAATATCTGGTTCCCCGGGATGTTTCCTCGGAAAGGGCAGGACTTTCGCCACCCCTTCGCAAAAGAGGATGACATTCCGCTCCACGATTCATAACTGGGGGGGTGCCGCGTGGAAGGTTTCCTGAAGCGGCCGGCCGGGCGGGCCGGCAGCGGGCCCGATGCAGGACGAGAACGGGGACGCCGGCCGGGGCGCCCGCGCGGGAGATGGGCGGTGGCGGCCGGGCTTGCCCTGGCCCTGATGGTCTTGACGGCGTGCGGCGGCGCCGGCGGCGGAGCGGCCGGCGGTGGAGAAGGCGGTGGCTCCGGCGGCGGTGCGTCGGGCGAGACGATCAAGATCGGCATCGTGTTGCCTCAGACGGGCCGTGAGGCGAAGCCTGGCACCTACCAGCTGGAAGGGATCCAGCTGGCCATCGACCAGATCAACGCCGCGGGCGGCATTGACGTGGGCGGCAAGCAGCTGAAGGTCCAGCCCGTCATCTACGACGACGAGTCGGACCAGGCCAAGTCCGCCTCCCTGGTCCAGCGGGCCATGGAGCAGGACAAGGTGGTGGCGGTGATCGGCGGCTACTCCACCGCCCTGGGCCAGGCCCAGTCGCCCATGCCCGACCGCTTCCAGGTGCCCTGGATCACGCCGGGTGCCGCGGCCAGCACGATCTTCAGCCAGGGCTACCAGTACACCTTCGGCACCCTGGCGCCGGTGAACCTGCTGGGTTACACCACCGGCCAGTTCCTCGGCTGGCTGGTCGACCAGGGGAAGCTGGAGAAGGGCCTGACCATCGCCCTGGTCGTGGAGAACACCGACCATGGGGTGGACTACGCCAACGGGATCAAGAAGTGGATCGAGGAGAACCCCGGCTACTTCGAGATCGTGGTGGAGGACACCTTTGAGCTCGGGGGTACCGACTTCTCCGGCATTCTGCAGAAGGTGAAGAACGCCAACGCCGACATCTTCCTTTCCGACGCGCACCTGGAAGACTACATCACGATGCACCGGCAGTACACCCAGATGGGCCTCCACCACCAGATGTTCAGCTACGGCGCCCGCGGTCCCGAGGCGGCGGCCCGGGAGGCGCTGGGCGACGCCGTCGACTACGTCTTCGCCGGCATCTGGTGGTCCAAGGAACTGCCCTATCCGCAGGTCAAGAAGTTCGTCGAGGACTACAAGAAGAAGTACGGCCGCGAGCCCGACTCGTGGTACGCCGCCACGGCCTATGACGCCATGCGCATCCTGGCCAAGGCCATCGACCAGGCGGACAGCCTGGACCCCACGGCCATCCGGGATGCCCTGCGCCAGGTCGAGCTGACCGACTCGCTCCTGCCGGGCCAGCACCTGAAGTTCCCCGAGAACGGCCAGGTGCAGCTGCCCTTCGTCATCGTGCAGAACAAGCCCGGCGGCCAGGTCGACATCGTCTACCCCGAGGATGCCGCCACGGGCGAGGTCGTGGCACCGGTGCCTGCCCAGTGACGCTGGCTGGGCGCGGGGCGGCAGGCCGGCGGCGGCCGGCCGCCCTGCCGGATCCGGTCCGGCGGCCACCATCGCCGGGACGGCATTCGACCAGCGGGGGGAGGAACGCGGCCCGCGGCCCCAGGGCCCGGGCCGCGTTCCCCTGTCCCCGGAGGGGGTGCAGCATCCTTGGGTTGGCTTGACGTCCTCAACCTGCTGGTGGCGTCGCTGCTGCTGGCGGGGATCTACACGACGATGTCCTTCGGCATGACGGTCATCTACGGCGTGATGAAGATCATCAACCTGGCCCACGCCGGCTTCATGATGCTGGGGGCCTACTTCGTCTTCGAGCTCTTCAACCGGCTGGGCGTTCACCCCATCCTGGGCGCGCTGCTGGCCTTCCCCGTGTTCTTCGTGGTGGGCATGGCGGTCCACTGGCTGCTGGTCCGCTGGCTGCCGGTGTCCGACCAGCCGACCCTGCCCTCCCTGCTCCTGCTCTTCGGCCTGTGGCTCGTCCTCCAGAACCTGGGGTATGCCATCTGGGGCAACCACGACCGGTCGATCTACACGGACATGACCCTGGCGACGGTCCAGGTGGGCCCGCTGACCCTGTCGGTGGTCCAGCTGGTCGTGTTCGCCGTGGCCCTGGTCTCCCTGGTCTTCCTGCAGCTGTTGCTCACCCGGACCTGGTTCGGCCGGGCGGTGCGGGCCCTGACCCAGAACCCCTTCGCCGGCCGGCTGGTCGGCATCGACACGGGGCGCATCGCCCGCCTGAGCTTCGGCCTGGGCATCGCCTTCGCGGGCCTGGCCGGCGCCCTGCTGGCCTCGCTCTACTCCTTCGACCCCGACTTCGGGCGCCCGTTCCTCCTGCGGTCCTTCGTCATCATCGTCCTCGGCGGGCTGGAGTCCTTCGCCGGCGTCGCCCTGGGCGCCCTGATCCTGGCCCTGGTCGAGACCTTCAGCGTCCAGTTCGTGCCGGCGGGCTACCAGATGGCGATCTCCTTCTCCCTGCTGGTGGTCGCCCTGCTGGTCCTGCCGGGCGGGGTGGCGAGCCTCTTGGAGCGAAGGGGGCGGGCGTCGTGACGGCAACCTCCGCGCCGGTGGAACGCGGCCTGCCGCGGGCCACCGCCACCCGGGACCTGGTGGCGGCGGCGGTGCTGGTCGCCATCCTGATCGCGCTGCCCCTGAGCGGGTGGCAGGGCAACCTGCGGCTGATCTTCACGACCCTGCTCTGGACGACCTGCAGCATCGCCTGGAACCTGGTGGGCGGCTTCGCCGGCCAGGTGTCCTTCGGGTTCGCCGTGTTCTATGGCCTGGGCGCCTACACGGCCGCGGTCCTCATCACCGCGGGCCACGTGAACCCCTACGTGGCCTTCCTGGGGGCGGCCGTGGTGGCAGCGGTGGCCTCCCTGCTCATCGGGCTGCCCACCTTCCGCTTGCGCGGGCCGTACTTTGCCATCGCCACCATCGGCGTCAACGAGGCGGTGCGGGTGGTGATGAACAACCTGGAGGCGCTGGGCGCCGCCAGCGGCTACCGGGTCGACGAGATCGTCGGGGGGAAGCGGGTGCCCTTCGTCATGGAGCACCACTACCTGACGGCGGTGGCGATCTTCGCCGTCGCCCTGGTGCTGTCGATCCTGGTGGCCCGCTCCCGCTTCGGCCTGGCCCTCAACGCCATCCGCGACGACGAGGACGCGGCGGCGGACGTCGGCGTCAACGCCTTCCTGCACAAGCTGGCGGCCCACGCCCTGGCGGCGGCCCTGGTGGGGGCGGCGGGCGGCGCCTACGCCCGGTACGCCGCCTTCATCGACCCCAGCGGCGTCTTCAACTTCAACAACAGCGTCTCCATTCTGCTGATGCCGGTGATCGGGGGGCTGGCCACCATCTGGGGGCCGGTCATCGGCGGCGGGGTGTACGGCATCATCCAGGAGGAGCTGGTGGCGCGGTTCGCCGATCTCCACCTGGGGCTCTACGGCGCGCTGTTGATCCTGGTGATCCTGTTCGAACCCGGCGGCGTGGTGGGCCTGGCCCGGCGCCTCCGCACCGCCCTGGGACGCCGCCGGGCACCGGGCATGCCGCTGCCGGCCGGGGGGGTGAAGGCATGACGGCGGTCCTCGAGGTTCGAGGCCTGACCCGCTACTTCGGCGGCCTGGCGGCCGTCAAGGACGTCGACCTGGTGGTGCCCGAGGGGGCAATCTTCGGCCTGATCGGGCCCAACGGGGCGGGCAAGACCACCACCTTCAGTATGATCGCCGGCTCCTTGACGCCCAGCGCCGGCCGGGTCTTCTACCGGGGGCGGGACGTGACCCGCCTGAAGGCCTTTCAGCGGGTGCGGCTGGGGATCACCCGGACCCACCAGATCGTCCGGCCCTTCCGGTCCTTGACGGTGATCGAGAACGTGGAACTGGCCGCCCGCTACGGCCGGCGGCCGCCCCGGACCGCCGGCGAGGCGCAACGGCGGGCCCTGGAGGTGCTGGAGTTCGTCGGCCTGGGGGCCCAGGCGGGGCTATCCGCGGCCGTGCTGCCGGTGGGCCAGCAAAAGCTGCTGGAGCTGGCGCGGGCCCTGGCGACGGCGCCCGACCTGCTGCTCTGCGACGAGATCTGCGGCGGGCTGACCGACGCCGAGACCCGCAACGTGATGGACCTGCTGCGCAAGATCCGGCAGAACGGCACCACGATCCTCTACATCGAGCACGACATGCGGGCGGTCATGTCCGTCTGCGACCGGATCGCGGTGCTGAACTTCGGCGAGAAGCTGGCCGAAGGGACGCCGGAGGAGATCCGCACCAACCCGGCGGTTGTCGAAGCCTACCTGGGCCGGGCGGCGGAGGTGGGGGCCGGTGCCTAATCCGAAGCGGTCCGGGGGCGGGGGACAGCCCCTGCTGGTGGCGGAGAACCTGGAGATCGCCTACGGCGCCGTCCAGGTGGTCTGGGGCGTGAGCTTCCAGGTGGCCCAGGGCCAGATCGTCGCCCTGATCGGCTCCAACGGCGCCGGCAAGACGACGACCCTGCGGGCGCTGGCCGGGGTCCTTCCCCTGAAGGGCGGGCGTATCCGGCTGGCCGGGGAGGACATCACCGCCCTGCCGGCCCACGTCCGGGTGGGGCGGGGCCTGGTCCTGGTCCCCGAAGGCCGCCAGCTCTGGCCGCGCATGACCGTGGAGGAGAACCTGATCCTGGGCGCCTACTCCCCGGCCCTGCGGGGGCGGGTGGCCCAGAACCTGGAGCGGGTCTACGCCATGTTCCCCCGGCTCAAGGAACGGCGCGCCCAGCTGGCCGGGACCCTGTCCGGCGGCGAGCAGCAGATGCTGGCCATCGGCCGCGGCCTGATGGCCGAGCCCCGCGTGCTGATGCTGGACGAACCGTCCCTGGGCTTGGCCCCCAAGCTGGTGGAGGACATCTTCCGGTTCGTCCGGGAGATCGCGACCCAGGGCGTGACGATCCTGCTGGTGGAGCAGAACGTGCACCAGACCCTGGAGATCGCCGATTACGCCTACGTGCTGGAGACCGGCCGCCTGGCCCTGGAGGGGCCGGCGGCGGAGCTGCGGGAGAACGACTACGTGCGCCGGGCCTACCTGGGCGCCTGAGCTGCCGGGGCGGGCAACGCGGCGCACGGCCCAGGGCACGGGTCCGCAACATGGGAGGAACGCGGCTGGCGGGCGCCCCCTCGGGGCGCCCGCCGTCGCTGGAAGGGCGCCCGCTGCCTACCGGCCGCGGAAGACGGGCGGGCGGCGTTCCACGAAGGACCGCATGCCCTCCCGGCGGTCGTCGGTGGGCACGCAGGCGGCATACAGCTCCAGCTCCCGGCGCCGCCCCTCCTCCCACCCCAGGGAGCGGGTGGCGCGGATGGCCTGCTTGACCTGCCGGACGCTGATGGGGGCGTTGGCCGCGATCACGCCGGCCAGTTCCAGGGCGCGGTCGACCACGCGGTCGGGCTCGGTGACCTCGGTGACCAGCCCGATCAGCCGCGCCGTCTCCACGTCGATGATCTCGCCGGTCATGATCAGGCGGTTGGCCCATCCTTCCCCCACGATGCGGGGCAGGATCTGGGTGGCGCCGCCGCCCGGCATGATGCCGCGGGTGACCTCGGGCAACCCGAAGCGGGCGTCGCGACCGGCCACGATGAAATCGCAGTTCAGGGCGATCTCGAACCCGCCGGCCAGGCAGTACCCGCGCACCGCCGCGATGACGGGCACGGGCGTTTCCGACACCGCCCGGAACATCCGCTGGAACACGTGGTGCTGGGCGAACCAGGCCTGTTCGTCCAAGGTGGCGCGCTCCTTGAGGTCGGCGCCCGTGCAGAAGGCACGATCCCCCGCGCCGCAGAGGACCACGGCCCGCACCGCCGCCTGCTGGCGGAGGTCTTCGAAGCGGGCGGCGACGGCTTCGGCCATGGCGGTGTTGAAGGCGTTGAGCCGCTCCGGGCGGTTGAGCCGCACCAGGGCCACCTCGGGCCGGGGCCATTCCAGCTGGACCAGGCTGTCGTCCACGGCGGTCCACCTCCGTAGCCGAGAGTTCCATGGGCGGAGGCCGTGCCCCTGCCGGGCCTCGTACCGGGGGAGGAGGAGCGGCAGCAGGCGGCGGGTCCGGCCGCTCGCCGCCCGCCGGAACCCCGGTCGGGCCCGGGCGAGGGGGCAGGCCGCCCCGGGCCGGGTCCACCCGCCAACTCCGCCCGAAGGGCCTGGCCAGTGGACGGCGGCAAGGGGTGGGCTGCGGCCGGGGTCAGGGTCGCAGGGCCGTTGGCGGACGGCCCCCGGCGGGCCGGCCCTGGGAGGGCCCGGCACCCCCTGCGCGGGGCAGGGGGCACCGCCTTGGGGCACCTTGGGGCAGCCGGCCTCACTCGCCGGGGGACGCGGGGGCCGCGCCGCCGCGGCGCTCCCGCAGCCATCGCAGCAGCCGCCGCCGGGCGGTGAAGGCGCCGCGGAAGGCCCAGTAGCGCGCGGGGGCGTAGATGCGCTCGAACTCGCCGATGTACTCGACCAGTTCGGCACCGAAGCCCTTCTTGAACCGGTAGAGGCCGTAGTGGGGGTCGGCGGGGTCCAGGTTGCCCGAGACGCCGCGAAAGTCGTAGATCCGGCAGCCTTCGGCGATGGCCCACTGGATCGCCGCCCACTGGGCGGCGTGGCTGGGCATCACCTTGCGGGCGTCGTAGTCGGTGCCGCCGTAGAGGTACCACACGGTATCGCCGCAGCGGAAGACCATGATGCCCGCCACCGGCCGCCCCTGGTGCTCGGCCAGGAAGATCCGGCCGTGGCCCGGAACCAGCAGGTGCCGCCACAGCGCCTCGTAATAGGAGAAGGCGCGGATGGCGAACCGCTGGCGGGCCGCCGTCAACTGCAGCAGCCGGTAGAAGGCGGCCAGGTCCTGCTCGTCCTGGGCCGCCCGGGTCGTCACGCCCTGGCGGGCGGCGTAGCGGATGTTGTAGCGGGTCTTGGACTCGAAGCGGGCCAGGGTCTCCTCCGGCGTCGCCGCCAGCTCCAGCCGCATGACGAACCGCGGCTGCAGGGCCTCGAAGGCCGTCGCCTCGGTCCCCCGGCGAAAGCCCAGGCGCAGCAGGAGATCGACGGCGTCCTGGCGCTCCACCGGCACGTCGGGGTCGACCCGCAGGACGATGGCCCGCCGGCGGCGGGCCTCCCCGGCGGCGGCCTCCAGGAGCGCCTGGACGGTCTCCCGGTCCCGGTAATCGACGGCGGGCCCCGTCGGGGCGTAGAAGATCGTGCCCAGGCCGGGCAGGTTCCGGGCCAGGACGGTCATGGCGCCGGTCACCGTGCCGGCCCGGGTGGCCAGGAAGCGCAAGGGCTCCCAGCCGGTGGCCCGCTTCACCTCGCCCCAGCCCCAGAGCTGCATGAAGTGGGGCTTGCCGGAACCGGCCACCGCCTGGTCGTAGGTCGGCTGGTCGCCGGGGCCAGCAAGGGTCACCCGGGTGGTGGCTGGCTCGTTCATCCCACGGTCTCCTTATCGGGTTGGGGCATCCGGCGGCCCGGCGGGGTAGCGGCGGGGGTGGTCCCGCCCGTGCCGTTTCCGGCCCCGTCGCCGGCCGGGACGAAGGGGCCCGCGGCCGGTTCAGGGGCCAGGGCCTGCGGCGGCGCGGCGGCTGCCGGGGGTCCCGGAAGGGGCGCGGCCTCCGCCCCCGGGCTGGCCGGCGCTGGCGAGACCTCCGGGGCCGGGGCCTCACCGGCCGCCCAGGGGGCCGGCACCGGGGAGACCTCCGGGGGTATCGCGGCCCCCGTCGCCGCCGGCGCCCCTTGGGCGGCCGGCATCGGCCGCACCTGTTCAACCACCTGGCGGTGGGGCCAGGCGATGGCGACCGGCCGGCCACCGCGCAGGTAGACCACCGGCAGGTGGGCGGCCGCCGTCAGCCGGCTGACCTGGAGTTCGACCTCCTGGCCCGGCGCCAGGTCGAGCCCCGTGGCGTCGAACAGGCAATGGTTCATCATGAACTCGCCGCGGAAGGGGACCTCCCGACCCCGCGTCCGGATCCGCGGTCCCGGCGGGGCCGCCGCCGCCCCGAGGACCCGCTGGGCGCCCACGGCCCCCAGCAGGCGCCGTCCCATCAGGACGAACCGGTCCGTCCAGCCGCGGGCTTCCCGGCTGGGTCGCAACCCGTCGGCCAGGCCGACGGGCAGGACCGCCACGGTGGCGCCGGGCCGCGCCCAGCCCCCGCGGTACCCGGGGTCCAGCCCGCCCGCCCGGTAGACGGAGCGCACCCGGACCACCAGCCGGGATGGCGGCCGGACCGCCAGGCCGGCCCGGCGGGCCGCCCGGGGGGCGTAGCCGTAGAGCAGGTTGCCGACCCGCACCATGTCCAGCTGGGCGTAGGGGGCCAGGGCCAGCAAGTGGCTCTCGGCGCAGTGGACCAGGGGCGGCCGGAGGCCCCGTTCCTGCAGATCCTCCACCAGGCGGAGGAACCGATCCAGCAGCCGCAGGGCCAGCCGTGGCCGGGCCGCGGTGGGCAAGTGGGTGTAAAGCCCCTCCACCCGGACCCCGGGCAGGGAGGCCGCTTCCGCCAGGACGCCCGCCACCGCCTCCGGCGCCAGGCCGCCCCGGCCGAGGCCCATGTCGACCTCCAGGTGCACCGGTACCGGCCCGTGGCCCGTCGCCTCGGCGCGCCGGGCCAGGGCGGCCAGGGTGGCCGCATCGTGGACGGTGGCCGTCAGCCCTTCCCGCAGCCAGTGGTCGAACAGCGGCTCCTCGGGCGGCTGGAAGACCAGGATCGGCGCCGTGACGCCGGCATGGCGCAGCCGCAGGGCGGCTTCCAGGGTCGCCGTGCCCAGGGCGTCGGCGCCGGCGGCCGCCAGGGTGCGGGCCGCCATCTCCGCCCCGATCCCGTACCCGTCGCCCTTGACGACGGCCAGGATCCGGGTTCCGGGCTGGAGGAAGCGACGGACGGCGGCCAGGTTGGCGTCCAGCACGTCCAGGTCGACCTCGATCCGCGCCCGGGCCAGGGCGGCGGCCAGTTCGGCCGGCCAGGTCACCGCGGCATCGGTGGGGAACGGGTCGTTGCGGTCGCCGCCGGGACCGGTGGGGTCACCCGGCGGGTTCCCGTTGGGGCTGGCCTGAGGATGGTGTTCCACCGTCAACGCCCTTTCCTGCTCCGCCCGTGCCCGCCCCGGCCGGTCGGCTCGGCTCGCGCCGGCCGGTCGATCCGGCTCGCGCCGGCGGCCCCGCCACGGGGCGGCTCCGGGTCGGCTTCGGAACCGCCCCGGTTCCTCCGGGGATGCTCCCGCGGGGCCCTTCGACCTGGACCGTCCTTCCAGGTACGGGTTCGCTGTGTCCTTCGCGGCCGGCGGCGTGGGCTCCTGTCGTTCCCTTTCATAAAAAGGCTGCCTGCGGGCCCGCCCTTCCATGCGGGGGCGGCGCCGAGGCCGGCGGGTCGCGCCCCTCTGTGGGGCCGCCCCCGGCCCGGCCGGGATGGCAGGCTTTGACCGGTGCTCCGCCGAACCGCAACATATCCAAAGAAAGCACCATGTCCTCAGGGTGACAAGCCCTCTTCACGAAAGGAGCATGCCGATGCCGGAGACGCCCGCGCAAGGGATCACGGGTGCCGCAGCCCAGGCGGAGGAACCGGCCAGCCTCCTGCCGCCCGGGGCCCCGCCCGCCTACCACCGCTTGCTGGAGCGCCTGGGGCAGGTCAGCGACCTGCACGCCGTGACGACCCTGCTCAACTGGGATGAGGAGGTCAACATGCCGCCGGGCGGGGCCGCCGCCCGGGCCGAGCAGAAGGCGACCCTGAACCGCCTGGCCCACGAGGCCTTCACCGCCCCCGAGGTCGGCCAGTGGCTGGACGAGCTGGCCGCCTGGGAAGCCCAGCTGGACCCCGAGAGCGACGCCGCCGCCCTGCTGCGGGTGACCCGGCGGGACTACGAGCGGTCGCGCCGGGTTCCTCCCGATCTGGTGGCCGAGCTGGCCCGGGCCTCATCCCAGGGCTACCAGGCCTGGGTGGAGGCCCGCCAGCAGCGGCGCTTCGCCGTCTTCGCGCCCGCCCTGGCCCGCCTGATCGAGCTGCGGCGCCAGATGGCCGATGCCCTGGGCTACCCGGAAGAACGGTACGACGCCCTGCTGGAGGGGCACGAGCCCGGCATGCGCACCCGCCAGGTACGGGAACTCTTCGCCCGCCTCAAGGAGGGCCTGGTGCCGCTGGTCCAGGCCATCGCCGAGCGGCAGGACCGGGTGCGGGACGACTTCCTCCGGGGCGACTTCCCCGACGCGGACCAGTGGGCCCTGACCGTGGAAGCGCTGGAGGCCATTGGCTTCGACTTCCAGCGGGGTCGCCAGGACCGCTCGATCCACCCCTTCACCGCGCCCCTGTCCACCGGCGACGTCCGGCTGACGACCCGGATCAACCCCGGCCTGTTCGGCCCGGCCTTCTTCAGCAGCCTCCACGAGGGCGGCCACGGCCTGTATGAGCAGGGCTTCCCGCCGGCCTGGCACCGCACGCCCCTGGCCGACGGCGCCTCCTCGGCGGTCCACGAGTCCCAGAGCCGGTTGTGGGAGAACGTGATCGGCCGCTCCCGGGAGTTCTGGGCCTTCTTCTTCCCCAGGGTGCAGGCCCGGTTTCCCCACCAGCTGGCCGGGGTCGACGCCGAGGCGATGTACCGGGCGGTGAACCGCTCCCGGCCCTCCCTGATCCGGGTCGACGCCGACGAGGTGACCTACAACCTGCACATCATGCTGCGCTTCGAGCTGGAGCTGGCCCTGCTGGCGGGCGACCTGCCCGTGGACGAGCTGCCCGCCGCCTGGCGGGAGAAGACCCGGGCCTACCTGGGCCTGGAGCCGGCCGACGACGTGGAGGGCGTCCTGCAGGACATCCACTGGTCATGGGGCGGGTTCGGCTACTTCCCCAGCTACGCCCTGGGCAACCTGATCGCCGCCCAGCTCTGGGAGGCCGCCCTGCAGGACGAACCGGCCCTTCCCCAGCGCATCGCCCGCGGCGAGCTGGGCGCGGTCCTGGCCTGGATGCGGGAGCACGTCCACCGGCACGGGGCCCGCTACGAGCCGCTGGAGCTGGTCCGCCGGGCGACGGGGGCGGAGCTCAGCGAGCAGCCCTTCCTGCGCTACATCCGCCGCAAGTATGGCGAGCTGTACGGGCTCTGACCGGCCCGACCGGCCGGCGCCGGCGGCCGAAGGGGGCCGGCGACCCGCCGGCGCCCGGCGGCGGCCTGGAGGGGCATCCGGTCGGGGCTGGCATCCGGTCGGGTGCCGGTAGCCGGCCCCGTGGTGAGGGAGGTGGCATCGTGGCCATCGTGGCCGTCAGCATCGCCCCGGTGGGCGAGGGGGTCAGCGTCAGCCCCTGGGTGGCCCGGGCCCTTCAGGTGCTGGCCGCCCAGGACCGGGTCCGGTATCAGGTCGGCCCCATGTTCACCACCCTGGAGGGCGATCTGGACGAGATCCTGGGGCTCATCCGGGCGATGCACGAGGCGATGTTCGCAGGCGGCGCCCGGCGGGTGTCCACGGTGATCAAGATCGACGACCGCCGGGACCGGCCGCAGACCATGGAGGAGAAGGTGGCCAGCGTGGAGCGGAGGCTGCACGAGGCGGGGACCGGCGGGCCCCAGGGCCAGGGCGCCGCCAGGGTGACAGCGGGTGAGGGGGCTCCGGAGGCCGGGGCCCCGCGGTCATGAAGAACCGGCGGCGCCATCCCGGCCCGCCGGTGGGGGCCGCCGGGTTGCCGGCGGCGGCCCGGCCGGCGGGGCTGGCGGGGACCCCGGGCCCCGCCGGTTCGTCCGGGACGGCCGGCGCCCAGGGAGCCCAGGGCGGGGCGGCCGCCCGCCACGGGGGGCCGCCCGCCGAGGTCCACGCGACCCACAAGGGCCTGATCCTGGTCGCCCTGATGCTGGCCATGTTCATGGCCGCCATCGAGGGGACCATCGTCGCCACGGCCATCCCGTCCATCGTGGCCGACCTGGGGGGTTTCTCCCGGTTCAGCTGGGTCTTCTCCGCCTTCCTGCTGACCTCGGCGGCCTCGGTCCCCATCTACGGGAAGCTGGCCGACCTGTACGGCCGCAAGCCCGTGTTCCTGGCCGGGGCGGGCCTGTTCCTCCTGGGCTCGGCCCTGTGCGGCACGGCGACGACCATCGGCCAGCTGGTGGCCTTCCGCGCCCTCCAGGGGCTCGGCGCGGGGGCGGTGCAGCCCATCACCATGACCATCGTCGGCGACCTCTACCGCCTGGAGGAACGGGCTCGCATCCAGGGCTACCTGTCCAGCGTGTGGGGCGTCTCGGCGGTGGTGGGGCCAGCGGCCGGGGGCCTGCTGGTGCAGTACGCCGGGTGGCCGTGGGTATTCTACATCAACCTGCCCATCGGGCTCCTGGCCTGCACGGGGCTCGCCCTGTTCCTCCACGAGCCGCCCCGCCACGGCCGGGTGGCCATCGACCTGGCGGGGTCCTTCTGGATGGTGGTGGCCGTCAGCGCCCTCCTGGTCCAGCTGGTCGAAGGCGGCAGCGCCTGGCCCTGGGCCTCGTGGACCACGGCGGCGCTCTTGGCCACGGCCCTCTTGGCGGGGTGGATGTTCGTCCGCCAGGAGCGGCGGGCGCCGGAGCCCATCCTGCCCCTGGAGCTGCTGGGGCGGCCCATCATCCGGGCCGGCAACCTGGGCGGCCTGGTCGGCGGCATCATCCTGATCGGCCTTTCGTCGACCATCCCCACCTTCGTCCAGGGGGTGCTGGGCCGCTCGCCCGTGGTGGCCGGCTTCGCCGTCGCCACCCTGTCCATCGGCTGGCCCCTGGCCAGCACCCTTTCGGGCCGGCTGATGCTGCGCTGGGGCTTTCGCGGCACCGCCGTGACCGGCTCCCTGTTCGGCATCCTGGGGACGCTGGTCCTCTGGCTGGCCGGGCCCGGGGCGTCGCCCCTGCAGGTGGCGGCGGGCTGCTTCCTGGTGGGGGTCAGCATGGGGCTGGCCATGACGACCTACATCGTGTCGATCCAGGAGTCGGTTCCGCGCCACGAGCGGGGGGTGGCCACCGGGTCCCAGGCCTTCGCCCGGATGCTGGGCAGCGCCCTGGGGGCCGCCTTGCTGGGCGGGGTGATCAACACCCGGCTGGAAGGCGCCCTGCTGGCCGCGGGCCATCCCGACCTGGCGCGGCTGGGGGCCGACGCCGGCAACTGGCTCCTCGACCCCCAGCGGCGGGCGACGCTTGACCCCGCCGCCCTGGAGGCCCTGCGCCATGCCCTGGCCGGCGCCTTCCGGGCGGCGATGACGGTGGTCCTGGGGCTGGCGGTCCTGGTGCTGCCCATCACCCGGACCCTGCCCCGGGGGGTCGAACCGGCCGGCGGGGGGCGGCCCGCCCGCGGCTAGGGATGGCTT
>DATCLH010000315.1:0-10283 GCA_036564035.1 Thermaerobacter sp. | reverse complement strand
TGACGGGCTTCATGGATCGCCGGGACTACGAGGCCGTCGTCGAGGGCATGCGGCTGGCCAGCGGGGTGGTCTGGCCCCTGCCCGTCACCCTGGCGCTGCGCCGGGAGGAGGCCGCCGGCCTGCGGGACGGGGAGGAGGTCGCCCTGGTGGACGCCGGGGGCCGGCCCGTCGCCCTGCTGGAGGTGCGGGACGTCTTTCCCTACGACAAGGAGCGGGAGGCCCGGGCGGTGTTTGGCACCACGGAAGAGGCCCACCCGGGGGTGGCCCGGCTGTACCGCCGGGGTGAGGTGCTGGTGGGCGGTCCCGTCTGGTTCATCGGCCGGCCGGACCGCCCGCTGCCCCAGGGCCCCGGTGCGGGCGAGCTGCCGCTCCCGCTCCTGGGGGCGGAGGAACCGGCCCGCGGCGACGGGACGGCCACCCGCGGGGGCCGGGCGGGAACCGGCGCCGGCCCTAGGGAGGCCGGTGGGCAGGGCGACGTCTTCGCCCCCTATCGCCTGACCCCCTGGCAGACCCGGCGGGAGATCGACCGCCGCGGCTGGCGGACGGTGGTGGGATTCCAGACCCGGAACCCCGTCCACCGCGCCCACGAGTACCTGCAGAAGGTGGCCATGGAGATCGTCGACGGGCTGCTGCTCCACCCCCTGGTCGGGCCGACCAAGCGGGACGACGTGCCGGCCCCGGTGCGGCTGCGCTGCTACCTGGAGCTGCTGCGCCACTACTACCCGCTGGAGCGGGTCCTCTTCGCCGTGATCCCGGCGGCCATGCGCTACGCGGGGCCGCGGGAGGCGCTCTTCCACGCCCTCTGCCGCAAGAACTACGGCTGCACCCACTTCATCGTGGGCCGGGATCACGCCGGTGTGGGCAACTACTACGGCACCTACGACGCCCAGCGGCTGTTCGACCGCTTCGCGCCGGAAGAACTGGGCATCACGCCGCTGAAGTTCGAGCACGCCTTCTACTGCCGGCGGTGCGGCGGCATGGCCACCACCCGGACCTGCCCCCACGGGGACGCCGAGCGGGTGATCCTCAGCGGCACCCGGGTGCGGGCGATGCTGGCGGCCGGGGAGCTGCCGCCCCCCGAGTACTCGCGGCCGGAGGTGGCCCGGATCCTGGCCGGGATGGAGCCGATATATAATTGAAGCGAATGGTGCCGCGGAGGCGAAGAGCGCCGCGACAGGCGCCGCGACGGCGCCGGACGGTAGCCGGGCACGAGGGGGGCAGGCCGCATGGAGCGCCAGGACCACCAGGACGTCCACCCGTCCCACCCGCCGGACCCTGCCGCGGCGGCGGCCGATCCCACGGCCGCCCTGGTGGTGGTCGACGTCCAGAACGACTTCTGCCCGGGCGGGGCCCTGGCGGTGCCCGCGGGGGACCAGGTGGTGGCGCCGCTGAACCGGTGGATCGCCGCCTTCCGCGCTGCCGGCCGGACCGTGGTCTACACCCAGGACTGGCACCCCCAGGACCACGTCAGCTTCCGGGCCCGGGGTGGCCCGTGGCCGGTCCACTGCGTCCAGGGCACCCCCGGCGCCGCCTTCCACCCCGCCCTGCGGGTCGAGGGCACCGTCTTCCGCAAGGGCTTCGACCCCGACCGGGAGGCCTATAGCGGCTTCGACGGCGCCCTAGCCGAAGGGGAGCGGGACGTGCGCCCGGAGGTGACCCTGGCCGATTGGCTGCGGGAGCGGGGCGTCCGGCACCTCTACGTGGGAGGGCTGGCCACCGACTACTGCGTCCGCGCCACCGTCCTGGACGGCCTGCGGGAGGGCTTTCAGGTCACCGTGCTGGTGCCCGCGGTGCGGGCGGTGGACGTCACCCCGGGCGACGGGCAGCGGGCCCTGGCGGAGATGGAGGCCCGGGGCGCGGTGCTGGCGGGCGGGGAGGCCCCATGAGCCGGTTCGTCCGGGATGAACCGGCCACCTCCAGGACCCCACCGGGCCGGGACGCCGGCCCGGTCCCGGCCGCCGCGGAGCCCCGGGGCGACGGCCCGCTTCCCCAGGGGCCGGTGGTGCTGGTGGTCGACGACGAGGAATCCCTGCTGGAGCTGGTGGCCTACAACCTGCGGCGCAACGGCCTGGAGCCCGTCCTGGCCCGGGACGGGACCGAAGCCTTGCGCCGCCTGGAGGAGCGGCGCCCCCAGGCGATCATCCTGGACGTGATGCTGCCCGACACCGACGGCTTCACCCTGTGCCGCCACCTGCGGGAGCGGGGCGTCCAGACGCCCATCCTCATGCTGACGGCCAGAGACAGCGAGATCGACAAGGTGCTGGGGCTCGAGCTGGGGGCCGACGACTACGTCACCAAGCCCTTCAGCCCCCGGGAGCTGGTGGCCCGCATCAAGGCGCTGCTCCGCCGCACCGAGGGCCGGCGCCAGCAGGTGGGGCCCTTCCTGATCGACTTTGCCGGCCATGAGGTGTACCGGGACGGCCGGCGGGTCCAGCTGACGCCGACGGAGTTCAAGCTCCTGGCCACCCTGGCCGCCGAGCCGGGCCGGGCCTTCTCCCGGCAGGAGCTCCTCGACCGGGTCTGGGGCGAGGAGTCCTTCGGCGACCCGCGCACCGTCGACGTCCACGTGCGCCACCTGCGGGAGAAGCTGGAGCGGAACCCCAGCCAGCCGGAGTGGATCCTGACCGTGCGGGGCCACGGCTACAAGCTGAACGCCCCGGGGGTGGGCCTGTGACGGCGCCCGGCGCCGGCCGTTCGCCGGCGGGTGGAACCCGCCCCGAGGTCCCGGCGGGTGGAGCCCACCCCGAGGTCCCGGCGGAACCCGGCCTCTGGCAGCGCGGCCGCGAGGCCTGGCTGCGGTTCCGCATGCCCCGGCCGGGCCGCCCGGCGCCCGACTTCGCGCTGCCGCTGGCCGGCACCGGCGACCGGCGGCTGCGCCTGGCCGACCTGCGGGGACGGCCCGCGGTCTTGCTCTTCTTCCCCTTCGCCTTCAGCCCGGGGTGCTGCAACGAGATCGAGGCGTTCACCGCCCGGTATGCCGACTTCGCCCGGCGCGGGGCCGAGGTGGTGGGCATCAGCACCGACAGCCCCTTCACCCTCGAGGCCTGGGCCGAGCGGTACCAGGTCCCCTTCCCCCTCGCCAGCGATTACAACCGGCGGGTGATCCGGCGTTACGGCGTCGCCATCGCCCGCTGGGGCCTGGGCGAGTTCGCCGACCGGGCCGTGTTCGTCCTGGACCCCGGCGGCATCTTGCGCTGGACCTGGCGGGCACCGGATCTGGGCTACCTGCCCGATCCCGCCGAGGTCCTGGCCCACCTGCCCGACCCGGCCAAGGCCGCCCCCTGAAGACAGGCGGACCGCGTCCTCGCTCCCGGAAGGGCTCCCGGAAGGACGATGGCGCGGTCCGCGCTCCCTGACTCAAGATGGCGAGGGGTTCCCGGCGACCGTTCCCCGATCGCGCCGCGCCGGCCCGCCGCCCGGCGCCCGATACTCGCCTGACGGACCCAGTGGATGGGCCCGGGTCAAAAGCCCTGGCGCCAGGCGTGCATGGCCTCCACCTGGGCGAGGTACGCGGCCACCTCCGCGTCCCGGCGGGCGTCGTCCCAGCCCAGGATCTCCCCCATGGCCGCCGCGGCGTCGGCGGCCACGCCCCGGCCGTTGTCGGTGCTCCACAGGGCCTCCGGCACCCGGCGCCAGAGGGCGTCGGCCAGGGTCTGGGCCATCTCCTCCGCGGCGGCATAGCGGGCGGCCGCCCGCACCCGGGCCGCCCGGGGGCCGGCCTGCAGGTCCTCCGGCCGCAGGTAGCCCAGCACCCGGTCCAGCTCGTCGCCGAAGTGCCGGGCCAGCCACTGCAGCTCCTCTACGGGCAGCCCGGTCCGGCCGGCCTTCTCCCGCAGCTCGCCCTCCGTGGGCACCCGCGCCCCGCCGGGCAAGGGCTCTTCGTCCACCGGCGCCCCCCGGGTCTCCGGGAAGACCTTGTCGACGATGTTCCGCGCCATGGCCTTGTAGGCGGTGAGCTTGCCGCCGGCCACCGTGACCAGGCCCGACGGGCTGGTGTAGAGCTGGTAATCGCGGGAGATGGCGCTGGGATCCCGGGCGTCGCCCGGGTCGATCAGCGGCCGCAGGCCCGCCCAGGCGCTGATCACATCGTCGGGGCCGAGGCCGGTGCCGGGGAAGTTGCGCCCCAGGGCGTCCAGCACGTACCGCACATCGTCGGCTTCGGGGCGCGGCCGGGCCGGGTCGTCCCGGTAGACCGTGTCGGTGGTGCCGGCGTAGGCGAAGGCGCCCCGCGGCACGGCGAACATGATCCGCCCATCGGGCCCGCGCATGGTCACCGCGTGACGGATCGGCAGCCGCTCACGGGTGAAGGCGATGTGGATCCCCTTGGTCAGCCGCAGCAGGCGCGGCGAGGCCGGGTCGTCCAGCTGGCGGACCCGGTCGGCCCAGGGGCCCGTGGCGTTCAGGATCTTCCGGGCCCGGACGACGAACTCGTCGCCGCCCGCCGGGGCCTGCCCGGCTGCCCCGCCCGCCGCGGCGGTGCCGGGCGCTGCCGGGTTCGTCCCCTCGTCGGCCGCCCCGGGGGCCGCGCTGGCTGCCGGAGGCGCACCGCCCGCCAGCCGGTCCCGCACCCGCACGCCCACCACCCGGCCTTGGCCGTCCTTGATGAAGCCGGTGACCTCGGCGTAGTTGGCCACCACCGCCCCGGCCGCCACCGCCTGCCGGGCCACCGTCGCCGTCAGCCGGGCGTCGTCGGTGACGGCGTCCACGTACATGCCCGCGCCGACCAGGCCCTCCTGGCGCAGCAGGGGTTCCTCCTCCCGGACCCGCTGGGGGCTCAGGATCCGGTGGCGCAGGGTGCCCAGGCTGCGCCCGGCGTAGCGGTCGTAGAGCCAGAGGCCGATGCGCAGCTGCCACAGGGGGTCGGGATCCCCCCGGTAGACGGGGAAGACGAACCACTCGGCCCGCACCAGGTGGGGTGCCAGGCGCAAGAGGCGCATGCGCTCCACCACGGCCTCGTGGACCAGGCGGAAGTCCCGCTCCTTCAGGTACCGGAGACCGCCATGGATCAGCTTGGTCGAGCGGCTGCTGGTGCCGGCGGCGAAGTCCCGGGCCTCCACCACCGCCACCCGCAGCCCCCGGTGGGCCGCCTCCCGCGCCACCCCGCTGCCCGTGATGCCGCCCCCGATGATCAGCAGGTCGAAGGTCTCCTGTTGCAGTCGCGCCAGGGCCTGCTGGCGATCCACTGCCACCGCCTCCCCACCCTTGGGGTCACCGCCGGCGAGCCGGCGTAGGGTTCCGGGGGCCGGCGGGGCGGCCCCCACGGGACCGCCCCGCCTCCGCCCTGCTCACTGGGCCGGTTCTTCCCAGCCCCGGGCCCGCTCCACAGCCCGCTTCCAACCGGCGTAGAGCCGCTCCCGCTCGTCCTCGGGCATGGCGGGCTCGAAGCGCCGGTCCCGCTGCCAGAACTGCTCGATCTCCTCCCGGTTCCGCCAGAAGCCCACGGCCAGGCCGGCCAGGTAGGCGGCGCCCAGGGCCGTGGTCTCGTTGACCACCGGCCGGTCCACCGGCACCCCCAGCAGGTCGGCCTGGAACTGCATGAGGAAGTTGTTGACCACGGCGCCGCCGTCGACCCGCAGGGCGCTCAACGTCAGGCCCGAGTCGGCCTCCATGGCGCCCAGCACGTCGCGGGTCTGGTAGGCGATGGCCTCCAGGGCCGCCCGGGCCAGGTGGGCCCGGCTGGTGCCGCGGGTGATGCCGACGATGGTGCCGCGGGCGTAGGGGTCCCAGTAGGGCGCCCCCAGGCCGGCGAAGGCGGGCACCAGGTAGACGCCGCCGGTGTCGTCCACCGACCGCGCCAGGGGCTCGGTGTCGGCGGCCTTCTCGATGATCTTCAGCTCGTCCCGCAGCCACTGGACCACGGCACCGGCGATGAAGATGGAGCCCTCCAGGGCGTACTCCACCTTGCCGTCCACGCCCCAGGCCACGGTGGTGATGAGCCCGTGCTCCGAGCGGGCGGGCTTCTCGCCCGTGTTCATCAGGACGAAGGCGCCGGTGCCGTAGGTGTTCTTTGCCATGCCGGGCCGGAAGCAGGCCTGGCCGAAGAGGGCCGCCTGCTGGTCGCCGGCGATGCCGGCGATGGGGATCGCGCCGCCCAGCACCGCCGGGTCCGTCTCGCCGTAGACCTGGCTGGACGGCCGCGCCGCCGGCAGCATGGCCCGGGGGATGTTGAGCTCCTGCAGCAGCTCGTCATCCCAGTCCAGGGCGTGGATGTTGAAGATCAGGGTGCGGGAGGCGTTGGAGTAGTCGGTGACGTGGACCCGGCCGCCCGTCAGCTTCCAGACGAGCCAGGTGTCCACGGTGCCGAACAGCACCTCGCCCCGCTCGGCCCGCTGGCGCACCCCCGGCACGTTGTCCAGGATCCAGGCGATCTTCGTGCCGGAGAAGTAGGGGTCCAGCACCAGGCCGGTTTTCTCCCGGAACAGCGCCTCCCGGCCCCGCCGCTTGAGGTCGGTGCACAGGTCCGCGGTGCGCCGGTCCTGCCAGACGATGGCGTTGTGCACCGGCTGGCCGGTCGCCTTGTCCCAGACCACCGTGGTCTCCCGCTGGTTCGTCACGCCGATGGCGGCCACGTCGTCCAGGGAGGCGCCGGCTTCCTTGAGCACGGCTTTGGCCACGGCGATCTGCGAGTCCCAGATGTCCAGGGGGTCGTGCTCTACCCAACCCGGCCGGGGGTAGATCTGCCGGAACTCCTGCTGCTTGACCGCCACCACGCTGCCCTGGCGGTCGAACAGGATGGCCCGCGAGCTGGTCGTGCCCTGGTCCAGGGCCAACACGTACCGCGCCATGCCTTGATCCCTCCTCGGGCTTCTCCGCCCCGTCGGGGTCGTGCCCCCTTCAATCGCGCCCCGGTCGAGCAAGCCGGGCTGCCGGCCGGGGTTGCCGGTCGCCGTTGCCGGTCGCGTTGCCGCGTCCGGGTGCCGCTCGCGCCCGAGAGCTGCAGCGGCTGCGGCCGGCCGTTCCGTGCCCGGGGCCGCGGCCCGGCCGGCCCTTGCCTGGCCGCGCCGCCCTCTCAGCGGCCGCCCGGGTCACCGCCGGGCGCCGCCGCCGGTTCGTCCGGTGGATCCGGCACCTTCCGCATGCCCCGGGCCTCTTCCGCCCGCTCCCGGACTTCCTCCGCCCCCACGCCGACGGAGGCCGTGACGGCGGCGATCACCGCGCCCTCCGCCAGGGGGGCGTCGGCCAGGACCACCCGCCGGCGCCGGTCCTCGGGCAGCAGGTCCAGGGCCGTGGCGGTGTTGAGATAGGCGCTTCCCAGATCGAACAGGACCACCGCCTCCCGGGCCCGCTCCAGGGCCTCCTCCAGGGCCGCCAGGATAGCCGTGGCATCGGTCCCCAGGCTGCCGTCCTCCAGCCCGGCGGCGGTGAGGATCGGCACCCCGGGGCCCGCCATCTGGGCCGCCAGCTCCCGCACGCCCTCCGCCAGGGTCCGGCTGTGGGAGACCAGGACCAGGGCGGTGGCGGCCGGGGCCGGGGCCGGGCCGGGCCCCGTCATCGGGCCGGGCCTCCCAGGGTCTCGGCGGCCGCTTCCATCATCAGGGTGGCGCTGAGGGAGCCGGGGTCCCGGTGCCCCTTGGAGCGCTCCCCCAGGTAACTGGCCCGCCCCTTGGTGACCACCAGGGGGATGGTGGCGTCGGAACCCGCCCGGGCGGCCCGGGCCGCTTCGGCCAGGGCTTCGCCCAGGGCGGCCCCCCGGCCCAGGGCCGCCTCCAGGGCGTCCACCGCCGGAGCGAGGGCGTCCACCATCGTCTTCTCCCCCCGGGCCGCCTTGCCCCGTTCCTGGATGCCGGCCAGGGCGGCCTGGAAGAGGGCCAGCACGTCGCCGGGTGCCAGCGCCGCCTTGCCCGCCACGGCGCCCGCCGCCCGCAGGAAGGCCGTGCCGTAAAGGGGCCCCGAGGCGCCGCCCACCTTGGAGATCAGGGCCATGGCGGCGGCCTTGAGCAGGTCCGCCGGCACGGCGCCCTCGCCGGGCAGCCGCTCCAGGGCGGCCTGCAGGCCCCGGTCCATGTTGGTGCCGTGGTCAGCGTCGCCGATGGCCGCATCCAGGGCCGTCAGCTCGTCCTTGTGGGCGGCCACCTTTTCGGCAAACCGCTGGATGAAGGCCCGGATCGCCTCACCGTCCACCGGCGTCCCGGCCCCGTCACCCCCGGGACCGGGGCCGGCGGCGGCGCCGCCCGGGGCGGGGGTCCCGCCCGCCGGCGCCGCCGGTTCGTCCCCCATCATCGCCGTCACCTCACACGCCCCACCGCAGGGCCGGCGTGTGGACGGGTGCATCCCAGAGGCGCAACAGCTCGTCGTCGGCCCGCAGCAGGGTGATGGAGCAGCCCTGCATCTCCAGGCTGGTGATGTAGTTGCCGACCAGGTTGCGGGCGATGGCGACGCCCCGCTCCTGAAGGATCTGGGCCAGGCGGCGGTAGACGATGTACAGCTCCATCAGGGGCGTCCCGCCCATGCCGTTGACCATGGCGATGACCTGCTCGCCCTGGCGCAAGCCCAGGTCCTCGATGACGGGACCGGCCAGCATGGCCGTGATCTCGTCGGCGGGGCGCAGCTTCATCCGCTCCCGGCCCGGCTCGCCGTGGATGCCGATGCCGATCTCCATCTCGTCCTCGCCCAGCTCGAAGGTGGGCGAGCCCTTGGCCGGTACCGTGCAGGAGGTCAGGGCCATGCCCATGGAGCGCACGTTGTCGCTGACCTTGCGAGCGATGCGCTCCACCTCGTCCAGGGACGCGCCCGCCTCCGCCGCGGCGCCCGCGATCTTCTCGACGAACACGGTCCCACCCACGCCGCGCCGGCCCGCGGTGTAGAGGGAGTTCTCCACCGCCACGTCGTCGGCCACCAGGACCGAGCGCACGGCGATGCCCTCGGCCTGGAGGAGCTCGGCCGCCAGCTCGAAGTTCATCACGTCGCCGGTGTAGTTCTTGACGATGAACAGCACGCCGGCCCCGCCGTGGACGGCCTTGGCCGCCTCGACCATCTGGTCGGGCACGGGGCTGGTGAACACCTCGCCGGGGCAGGCGGCGTCCAGCATGCCGCGGCCCACGTACCCGCCGTGCAGGGGCTCGTGGCCGGAGCCGCCGCCGGAGATCAGGGCCACCTTGCCCTGGACCGGCGCATCGGCCCGGGCGACGAACCGCGGCTCGGCATGGACCCGCACCAGATCCGGATGGGCCAGGCCCAGGCCCTCCGTCGCCTCGTCGACCACGGCCTCCACCCGGTTGATCAGCTTCTTCACGGGGCGTCCTCCTTCCCGGGCGCTGCGCGCGCCCCCTCACCGGGCAACCGCCGGCGCGGCCGCCCGACTCCACCGGCCGCCCGGCCCTCCCCGAAGCCGGACCCGGCCTGGGCGATCCCGCCCGGCCTGGGCGGTCCCATCGGTCCCATTCCGCGGACCGGCCCCGGGCCGGCCGCCGGCCCCAGGGGTGCCAGGGGCCGGCGGCCCGTTCCAACCCCCGGGATCAGCCGAACAGGCCCTTGAACAACAAGGCGCCCAGGATGCCGCCGATCACGGGCCCGACCACCGGGATCCAGGCGTAGCCCCAGTCGGAGCTGCCCTTCCCCGGGATGGGCAGGACGGCGTGGGCGATGCGCGGCCCCAGGTCGCGGGCCGGGTTGATGGCGTACCCCGTGGGGCCGCCCAGGGAGAGGCCGATGGCCCAGACCAGGAAGCCGACCAGAATCGGGTTGAGGCCGCCCGCCAGGTTGTTGGCCGGATGGCCGATGCCCAGGATGCCCAGCACCAGCGCCGCCGTGCCGATGATCTCCGTCACCAGGTTGGCGCCGGGGCTGCGCACCGCCGGCCCCGTGGAGAAGACGGCCAGCTTCAGCTCCGGGTCGTCGGTGATGCCCCAGTGGGGCAGGTAGGTCAGGTAGACCAGCACGGCTCCCAGGAAGGCGCCGATCATCTGGGCGATGATGTAGGACGGCACCTGGGCCCAGTCGAACTGGCCGATGGCCGCCAGGCCGATGGTCACCGCCGGGTTGAGGTGGGCGCCGCTGACATGGCCCACCACGTAGACCGCCATCGCCACCGCCAGGGCCCAGCCGGTGGTGATCACGATCCAGCCCGAGTTCTGGCCCTTGGAGCGGTTGAGCAGCACGTTGGCCACGACACCGTCGCCCAGGAGGATCAAGATCGCGGTGCCGAGGACTTCACCGAGAAAGGGACTCACGGATCAACCCCCCTGAATGTTGTGGGCGGTCGCTCCCCGTCTTATCCCTGCTCCCGGCCGGACGAACCGGCCCGGCGGCGGGCGGCACCCCCGATCCCGGGCGCGGGGCGGTCC